>JBAQWI010000349.1:0-4936 GCA_049298835.1 Oscillospiraceae bacterium | reverse complement strand
GCCTACAGCAATACCCTGACTTTAAAACTAATACGCTGTATTATCATTTTGGAGCTTTTGACGATGACTATTACGGTTTAACAATTCAACAGGTAAAATTGCTAGAGCAACAGAAGCGGATTATCCGTGATAATGAGATGATGCATTTAATGCTTGATAGGGTTTATGCAAATATCAACGATGTTTCATATTCCAAAGATATTGAACATCTTCGCCGCGATATTGACCGCACAAAAGCGCAATATAATGAAATTGCAAAAAAACTAAGTGAAATCCGCAGCAAGCTAATTACTTTGCGAAATGATAAAGAGGAACTTTTACTACACATTAGCTCTCTTTCCAGACTTACGAAGGAAAACGACAAACAGATCCAATCGCTTAATGACCATATTTGCCCATTATGCAGCTCTTGTTTGGATAATCCGCTCCACTTGAGAATTAAGCGCTACAATACTGGCGATGATATTATCCTTTTGTCAGGTGATTTGCAGATTGATGTTCAGAGAATAGAAAGAGATATAGCAAAGCAAGAAATAGAATATGCCGAATGGCTAAGTAAACTGAATGAATACGAGAGTGCGCTCAATTTACATTCTTCTGAAATCAACGATGTCCTGCGTCACAAAGGATATATCGACATAAAGGAAAAAATGTCTGACGATCTTCATGCGTTGCGTGAAAAAAAGGAACAGCTCGAAGCCCAACTAAAAGACATCAACAAAAAGCTGCGAAAATACAATGATGCAAAAAAGAAGATAAACACACGGTATTATGAGCTTATGCTTGCCGACAAAAACCGCTTTGGGCTTGACGGTATTGACCCAAAAACCTTTGAGAACATACAAAAGAGCTTTTCTTCTGGCGGGAGCAACAACCCTATTGCAACAATTGTGTGGTATGTAAATTTGCTCAAACTGAAGCATGAGTTCAATCCTGACGCCATTGATTTCCCGGTGGTTCTGGACAGCCCTAATAATGCAGAAACTGATCAAGAAAAGAGAAATCAGGTTTATCAATACATTTGTGAGCGTGTTACTGATAACCAGTTAATTGTGTCCGGTATAGGGTTTCTGGATATGCAGATTCAAGATGTCGAATTTGATAAGGTTATTGAGTTAGACAACCCTAAATATAGCTTGCTTTTAAAGAAGGACTATACAGAAAACATTGGTATCCTCAATGAGCTTAATTCAAAATAGTTTGCCACACGTAATGTATGTTTTTTGACAAAAAGCGTCTTCAGGATAACTTGACCCTTCGGCAGGGTTCATATTTGGTGAGAAAATGAACTGCCGGTTATGTTTAGAACATAACGTGAGCACTCCGTATCACTAAGATTAGAGGTGAAAATATGCCTAAACGAACATCACTAGAGATTTGTGAAAGCCCATATCCCTATAAAAGCAAAGCACTACGCATGAATAAAAGCTACACGACACCCAGTTTTAAGAGTAGTACGATATTAACTGATGATGTATTTACTTACATCGAATTCTATTTTTCTAGTCACAAGAAGGCTATGAAATATCGTAATTCGACATCAAAAGCAAAGTATGGCAGCGAAAAAAAGTATCACTATTTATTTTACTGGAAACAAGCAATGACATTCTATTGCGCTGCAAAAGCATTGCCTATTGAATCCGTTCCATTACTCTCCTATTATTCGATGCTGAACGCTACAAAGGCTTTTTTGGCTTTTAAGTGTGAGTATATCGAAGATTTTGTAGGGCATTTTGGAAACCATGGATTATTCGAAGATTCTAATTTAGCAGGAATTGATTTAAATACAATTGCTGTTGGAAGGAAAAATAAGGGCGTTTATCCGTTATTCGGAAAGACGCTGGAGGTCAATTTTGACACAATATGGGAAAGTGGAAAACATAATACGTTTACACTAAAAAAGCTTTTATATAATTTGGCATATATACATAGAGCTTATATCACCACTTATAATACTACGCAAGGCGTAAAAGTTCCAGAGCTTTTCATTCCACTTGTATCGGGTAAATCCCCTTGCTATCACAAGGGAAATGATGCAAATTTATATTTGATGGTTGACATTGATAAAAGTTATTTCTCTACAATTGCTACTTTAATTCCGGCTGCCTATACATCCAGCATTTCACAGAGATTTGAGGTTAGTAATAGAAACAACTTTGTTCTTAGAAGTTCCGATGGTGCAAAAAGGCATGGCTCTGAAAGTCTTTCCAGCGATTTTAAAACTATGAATGATGAGTTAAGACGGGAATTTCAGTATATTCGTTCAAGCAAGCGCCTCTGGTATTTGAGACGAACTGCACTCGCAAGTAGTGATATAATAAACATGAATAGCATGTTAATTACGATGGCAGCTATGCACCGCATTAGCGAAATCGTTCGATATAAACCTGAGCAGCTTGCCCATCTAATGGCTTCTAAGGAAAATTGGTTAATTCATGAGTTCCTTACATTGGCTTTGGATCAATTTGTTGATGAGATTGCGGCAGAGATTACAGGTCAGGATATTATGGGGACCGGTACAAAAGCCTGAACTTAGATATATCTAAGTAATCAACTTTTTCTAATGTTTATTATCCAGAGAAAATAAATTGCACATCATATTCCCGTTAGGCTAATAATCAGAGGCTGGTCATAATGGCGATCATAAATATTTGGCACTGCGCATTTTGTTAAAACTGCGACAAAGGAAAAGAGTGTACTACTGGCATAGTCGATAAGGGAGGAAATGTTTTTGAATTACGAAAACATAATCATGAAACTTGAAAAAATGGGAGTTATCTTTACTGAAGGTCTTCAGAAACAAGAGTTTGTTGATATCGAGCGTTATTACAAAATTACTTTTCCACCTGACTTAAACGCATTCTTAAGCACAGCACTTCCAATTTCTAATGAATTTATTAATTGGCGTGATTGTAGCGAGGGTAATATTAATAGAATCAAAGATAGATTGGGTTGGCCATTAGAAGGAATGATTTTTGATATTGAACATAACTCATTTTGGTACTCTAAATGGGGAGCCAAGCCAAATGATTTATCAAAATCGATTGAGATGTGTAAAGAAGAATTTAATAAAGTGCCGAAGCTTATTCCAGTTTGTTCACATAGATATATTCCCTCAGAACCAAACGAAGTTGGTAATCCGATCTTTTCAGTATACCAAACCGATATCATTTATTATGGGGAGAATTTATTAACGTATTTGGAAGTCGAGTTTCATTTGAAGAACTACGAGGAGATTGATCTTGATTCAATTAAGAAAATCAGATTTTGGAGCGATTTCGTAGGTTAAAACACAATAGTGTTTTTTGCATATACATATTAACACTGAAGTAGTGGTCTGAACGAATAAGTTATGTCGTAGTTCAATAAGAAAACGCAATAGTACCTACTATTAAATTGAGGATATTAGCTGATATCTACAAGTTTCCTATTATCCATATACCGCAAATAAAGGCGACAGTCACAAAAGGTAGGTAAAAGATGAAAGTTAAAGAATTCAAGAAATTATTAGATAAGGGATTAGGAAGAGCAGTTACTTTCCTTCGTGACAACCCACACAGTACTAACCGCTATTACAATGCTATTCTAAAAGCCTGTACTCGCAAAACTGGATACGATCTTCAATGCGAACCAAACCGATCCCAGTATTTATACGAGTTGCTGCAAATGTGTAAAGACACGCAGATGCTAGAAGAGCAGGTTATTGAAAGCTTAAGAACTTCTGAAAATTATGATGACAAAGCTCAGCTTTTTGGTATAGTACGGCGTATTGCAGAAAGCGGATCTGATGAAGCACGCCAAGCCTTATATGAAAGAGCTTCAGACTTTGACGATCAGTGTATACCTGGCTTTTGTGGGGCTAAGGATTTGATCCATCTGGATAAGGAAGAAGGACTACTTTTTTACGCCAGACTCTTAGCGAACAAGCTGGACAAATGCGATGAATTTGAAGTTGATTGCTACTTAGATATAGCAAGAGAAGTTATCGGAGAAGCAGCCGCGATCGATGTGTTGAGAAATGTTGCTGTTTATGATTCTCAGGTTAGAGGGTTCTATGAATATGTCTTGTCTATGAAAGTACCCGTATACAGCGATCAAAACCAGGAGGTAACTTATCCGGAAATTCAGAATGTACTTGAAGGTTACTATCTTGGAAGTCAAGTTAAACATAAACTTACCCGCCTGGGACGAAAGGCTTCAAAAAGTGCTATCGAACAAATGGCTATAGAATTCCAAAATGAGCCTGACCGCAATAGGCTTAAACCATATTTGTGGTTTTTTGTAGGTGCAGCTTATCCATATGAACCTGATAGGTTATTAGAGATCGCTCGATTTGGTGACGACGATTCAGAGCAAGCAATTATGGCATTGAAACATATACAACATGAATCCGTCCGTACATTTGCTTTCGATAAATTGCGAAACGGTGAAATAGACGGACCTCTACTATCATTATTGGTGAAAAACTATCACTTCGGCGATAATGAGTTTATTGGTCAGCTTCTTGAAAAAGAATATACAGACGAAGAATTACATGACATCTTACACGCTGTTTGTGATATTTTCACTGTCAACAGAACTCCAGCGAGCTTAAATATTCTTCTTGATCTATTTTATCGTGGGCCATGTTCCATCTGTCGAGAAGAGTGCGTAAAAGTGATGATTGTCAACCGTGTTATAACTGAGTCCATTATTGACGAGTGTAAACATGATTGTAATCCAGATATTCGTGAGTTGGCCAAAGGGCTGTAAAAAAGCTGTTGGGCGCCAAGGGGGCGGTTCTTATATATTTATTCGAGAAGCTTTCAGCTTCCCATTATCCATAGGCGGTTACACAGGGACGTTCGTATGTCCAGCAAAGGCTTGTATGTTCAGCAGGAGACAGTCCTGCCAGGGAAAGAAGCAGAAACCCTGTAGCTTGGTTAGCAGTGGGGAA
>JBAQWI010000348.1:0-9800 GCA_049298835.1 Oscillospiraceae bacterium | reverse complement strand
ACCTTTTTCTCAACAATACCAAATGCTCTGTTTGCAAGTTTTGAAAATACTGGGATGCCAGCATCTTTTCCTTTTGCAACTTTAACCATAGCGATAATAACAAAAATTAGGATTACAAAAGAAATCAAACCTGTAATGATGCCTGTAAAGGTAGCGAATATAGCCCCTACAAATGGGATGCCGCTAAAGATATTTAGCATAGCAAGCGCTTGGCTAAGAATAGAAGTGAATAATGTTAAGAAAAATGCTTGCATAACTTGTTTTGAAGCCCATTCATCTTTTTCGGCAAGAATAACGAAACCAAGAAGAAGTCCGCATAGGAGTGTTTGTCCAAGAAAAGCAAGTACAAATGCTAGAAGTGCATAAAACGTAAGGAAAATACCATAGTTACCTTTTTTCATAAAAAACAACCTTTCATCATAAACTGCTAATAGTATTATATTACAATATTATTCATAATATGTCAATATAAGGTTAATAATAGTATAATATTTCAATAAAAATGCTTCTAATTTTCATAAGTTAGCTGTACTACACACTAGATATGTAGTGGAAGTTTTGCCCCCCCGTACACTCTATGTTGTATCTTTCAATTTTATGTGCAGAACTTGTGAAAAATATCAGATAAGCATAAAACCCTAAAAAGGCAGGAAAAGAATTTCTTTTCCTGCCTTTTTAGCATCTTTGAGCAGCTTTACTGCATCGTATTTACTTTTAAGATTGCGGCAATTGTTTTGCCGTCCTTAATCTCGCCAGACATAATCATGGATACAAGAGTAGCGAGTGGATATTTTTCTACATCTAAAAACTCATCATCGTCTAAATTTTGCTCGCCTTTGTGCAATCCTTTGGCAACATACATATGGATTACTTCAGTAATAATTGCAACAGAGGGACAAAAATCTCCAATGTAAATTAATTCATCAGCTTTCATGCCAGTTTCTTCTTCAAGCTCCCTAATTGCGGCATCTGCCCAAACTTCATCAAGAGAATTAAGCTTGCCAGCAGGAACTTCTAGCATTGCCTCATTAAAAGCATATCTAAATTGACGCACCATATACACCATATTATCGTCGGTTATGGGGACAACGCATACCGCACCGTTATGCTCAACAACTTCACGTTTTGCCATTTCACCATTTGGGAGAAGGACTTCATCCACCCTAACTTTTATAATGCAACCATCATAAATCGTTTTAGTTGAAACCTGTTTTTCTGTTAAATTCACTATTTTCACCCCTAATTTTAATTGCTAAACTACACTCTAATTATTACATAAACCAGACTTAAAAACAATATATATTATATAAGCAATAGGGTAAACGTATTGGTTATCAAAACATTTTGTTGTAGGGCAAGGGCTCCGCTCTTGCCGTTTGACGAGCGAAAAGGGGGTGCAGGCATAGGATTAGTCCTTCGCCTATATGCAATACAATTTTTATACATCGCCACCAAACTACAGAAGCTATATCAAAAAGCTTTGTGAGTTAAAGCGTGACTTTCCGTTTTTAGAGGTAAGCTCAATTGGTCAATCTGTTTTAGGTAGAGAAATTTATGCAATCGGTATCGGAAATATGCAAAATGTAACACTTTTTGCAGGCGCGTTCCACGCACAGGAATGGCTCACTTGTTCGCTCCTTGTAAGGTATATTGAGCAGTTAGCTACAAGCTGTAAGGAGAAAACAACAATATGTGGATTTGGCATTAATCAAAGTTTGAAACAACGTGGCATTGTCATTGTCCCAATGGTTAATCCAGACGGGGTGTCAATTGCACTTGAGGGTGCATCTTCGGCTGGGTATCTTAGAAATTTTGTGGATAGTATTATGGAAAGCTCAAACAGAAGTTGGCAAGCAAATGCAAGAGGTGTTGACTTGAACCACAACTACAATGCAGGCTATAAACAGCTAAAAGAGCTTGAACGTAGTGCAGGGATTACGTCACCGTCGCCCCGTCAATATGGAGGGGAATGTGCACATAGTGAGCCTGAAACAAGGGCAATGATTACGTTATTACAAGGAAGAAACGTTGAAACTGTATATGCTTTTCATTCACAAGGTGAGGAGATTTTTTATGAATATGGTCTAAATACGCCACCAAAGAGTTTTTATATAGCAGAACTTTTATCAAAGGTGAGCGGATACAAACTGGTGAAAAATGATGGGCTATGTTCTCATGGAGGGTTTAAAGACTACTTCATTGATAAGTTCTATCGTCCTGGGTTTACAATTGAGATTGGCAAGGGCGAAAATCCTCTGCCTATTACAGATTTAGAAAGAATTTATCACAAAGTTTTAGAAATGATGCTAGTTGCAACTGTAATATAGCAAAATAAAAACCCTCGTTTTTAAACGAGGGTTTTTGATGTAGTGCTAATCTTTTAGTGGAACTCCACGACCGTCAACAGCAATTGAGCCAGTAAGGATAAGAATACCCTCGATTAGGCCCCAAATACTTGTAACAGCAGCGCCAAATCCACAGGTGCAAACAGTAATTAAAAGTTGTGCTACAGCTTTTCCTGTATATCCTAAATAGAAATTGTGTATGCCAAGTGAGCCTAACAAAATGCCTAAAATTCCAGCTGCAATCTTGCTTTTTTGCTCATAAGTATTAAGTGGAGGCTGTTGCTGATATGGCTGTTGTTGGTAAGGTTGTTGCTGGTATTGTTGGTATTGCTGTTGATTTGGCTGTTGTTGCTCTGCATTTGCTTGTTCGTTGTTAGCAGAAAAATCAGGGCCGCCATCTTGGTTTTCAAAGTCATTCATAGGTTTGCCACCTCTTTACATTATTATGTTAATATATTATACTATAATTAAACATTTTTCAACAACTATTTAAAAAACAAAGAATAATAATATCATTTAGTGGTTAATAAAGTTTTAAAATCCGGTTTAAAACACTATTTTTATTTTAAACTAGCATTATAGTCTATTCGAGGGAAAGGATATCTATGAGTGGAAACGAAAAAAAGCTTATTGTCCGACTTTTGATTTATGGGACAGGCTGTGTTTTAATTTTGGTATATATATTCATTTGTCAAAAGGGATATGGAATCCCTTGTTTATTTAATGAAATTTTTGATATTGTTTGCCCTAGTTGTGGTGCGTCAAGAGCATTTATAGCCATAATATTGGGCGAATTTCAGTCAGCAATCGGGTTTAACCCTGTATTTACACTGGCGCTTTATCCCATTCTTTTCATTCTTTTGCTACAGGATATTTTTGTTGCAATACAAAGAGTGATAAAAAAGCAAGATGAAATTTCTATCATTGAGTTTGTTTTTAAATTTAGGCAAAAGGGGGCGAAAAAATGAGTTCACTGTATGCAATCTTGGGGTTTTGGATTGGGCTAATTTTTTTAATTCTAGGATATATCTTCAAAAAAAAGGGTACATCAAAGCTTTTCTTGCAAACAGCAATGGCTTCATTTTTTATTGCATTAATTCTTTTCTTATGGTGGGCGGTTTTCCGTGCATTGGAAATCACAGGCTAAAATTTGAATAAAATCTACAAGAAATTAGTATTTACGAGAACTGATTTCGACACCTTATGAGTAAAAGACCACCCTGTATATGACGCAACGCACAATAAAACTTGCATATTTGGTGATGAATTTGCAATATTTCTAGAAAATACACGTAAATAATGAAAATATATAAAAAACATATTGCAATTTACTACTTTAAATCATATAATATATATCAGAGATAAAAATAGATTAGTAGGAGGCAATTTAAGATGGAGTTTAAGAGTAAGTATCTACAAGAAGTTTACAACACTGTTGAAAAAAGAAATGCAGGTGAATCAGAATTTCTTCAAGCGATTAAAGAGGTTTTAGAATCATTTGAACCTGTAGTAGCATTGAAACCAGAACTAGAGGCAAAAGGTATTATTGAACGTATCGTAGAGCCAGAGCGTTTTATTCAATTCAGAGTTTCATGGGTTGATGACAACGGTAAAGTCCAAGTAAACCGTGGCTTTAGAGTACAGTTTAACTCTGCAATTGGTCCATACAAAGGCGGACTTAGACTTCATCCATCAGTATGTGCTTCTGTAGTTAAGTTTTTAGGTTTTGAGCAATGCTTTAAAAACAGCTTAACAGGTCTTCCTATGGGTGGCGGTAAAGGTGGTTCTGATTTTGACCCTAAAGGTAAATCAGATAATGAAATCATGCGTTTTTGCCAAAGCTTCATGACAGAACTTTCAAAACATATCGGTGCTGATACTGACGTTCCTGCTGGAGATATTGGCGTTGGTGCTCGTGAAATTGGCTTTATGTACGGTCAATACAAACGTCTATGCAATGAATTTACTGGTGTTTTGACTGGTAAAGGTTTATCATACGGTGGCTCTTTGGCTAGAAAAGAAGCAACGGGTTTTGGTACTTGCTACTTTACTGAAGAGATGCTAAAATGTATGAAAAATGATAGTTTCAAAAATAAAATTGTTGTTATTTCAGGTTCAGGAAATGTTGCTATTTATGCAAACCAAAAAGCAACTGAGCTTGGTGCAAAGGTAGTTGCAATGTCTGACTCTGCTGGATATATCTATGACGAAAAAGGTATTGACCTTGACGTTGTTAAACAACTTAAAGAAGTTGAGAGAGCAAGAATTTCTGAGTATGTTAACCGTGTAAGCGGTGCTACTTATACAGAGGGTTGTCGTGGCATTTGGAACGTTCCTTGCGATATCGCTCTTCCTTGTGCTACTCAAAACGAACTTAATGGGCAAGAGGCTGCAACTCTTATTAAAAATGGCGTTATTGCTGTTGCTGAGGGCGCTAATATGCCATCAACTCCAGAGGCTGTTGAAGCAATCCAAAAAGCTGGCGTTTTGTTTGGCCCAGCAAAAGCTGCTAATGCAGGTGGCGTTGCTACATCAGGTCTTGAAATGAGCCAAAACTCAATGAGATACTCATGGACATTTGAAGAAGTTGACGAAAAGCTTCATGACATTATGGTAAACATTTTCCATGCTGCATTCGATGCTGCTGAGAAATATGGTGTTTCTGGCAACCTTGTTGCTGGCGCAAACATTGCTGGTTTTGAGAAAATTGCAGATGCAATGATTGCTCAAGGCGTTGCATACTAAGAAAAAATAAGTACACATATTAAATAAAAAGCCTGCTATTGTAGAATTATAATATCTACAATAGCAGACTTTTGTTATTGTCTAACTAAGAATTTTTCATTCTAAATAGTTGTTATTTAGGGTGTTGTCGAGGTATAATGAGTATAACGTTTCGAGTTGATACTAAAATATAAATATAAAATAAGGAGAAAAATTTATGATATTATCAGGAAAAGAGATTATAAAACATATTGGTGGAGATATTATAATAGAACCATATAATCCAAAGAAGGTAAATCCAAACAGTTATAATTTGTCATTGCATAAGGATCTTCTTGTTTATGAAAATAACGTACTTGACATGAAAAAGCCAAATGAAGTGAGGGAAATTACTATTCCTGATGAGGGTTTATTGCTCGAGCCAAACAAACTTTATTTGGGCAGAACCAATGAGTTTACAAAAACGGAGAAATTTGTACCTATGCTTGAAGGTCGCTCTTCAACGGGTAGACTAGGGCTTTTTATCCATGTAACGGCAGGGTTTGGTGATGTAGGGTTTGCAGGATATTGGACACTTGAAATATTCTGTGTGCAACCAATTATCATTTATCCCAATGTAGATATCTGTCAAATTTACTATCATAGCATTTTGGGTGAGTATGATTTATATAACAGTGGGAAATACCAAAATAATACAGGCATTCAACCAAGTTTGATGTATCGTGATTTTGAGGAAAAATAGCCATAGCATTTGCTTAAATTATTATTGCAAAAATAAGCTCTATGGGTTATAATATTTATGTTAATGGTTAGTAAACATTCTAAACAAAACCTTTAATTAAAAATAAAATGTAACGGATTACTTATCTAAATTTAAGCGCGGTGATATTTGAGATATCTGGCCGCAGAAAAGAGGATTTATTTTATGTCGAAAATTATCGGAAGTGCGTTGCCTAATATGCCTTGGCAGGACAAACCTGCAAATTGCAAAGATGTCCTTTGGCGTTATGATCAAAACCCAATTATTGAGAGAGATGCACAAAAAAATTCTAACTCAATCTTTAATAGTGCTGTAGTTCCATGGGAAGATGGTTTCATCGGAGTTTTCAGATGTGACAGTCGCTCACGTTCTATGGATATTTTTGTAGGTCGTTCAAAAGACGGTATCAACTGGGAATTTGAAGACGAAGCTATCACTTTCCAAGGTGAAGATCCTGAAATTTTAAACAGAGAATACAGATACGATCCTCGTGTTGTAAAAATTGAGGACAAATATTTTGTTACTTGGTGTAATGGATACCATGGCCCAACTATCGGTATTGCATACACATATGACTTTGTTACTTTCCACCAATGTGAGAACGCATTCTTGCCTTACAATAGAAATGGCGTATTGTTCCCACGTAAAATTGATGGCAAATATGCAATGCTTTCACGTCCATCAGATACAGGACATACTCCATTTGGAGATATTTTCTACTCACAGAGCCCAGATATGGTTTATTGGGGCAAACATCGTTATGTAATGGGCACAATTAATGATGACTGTTCAGCATGGCAATCAAAGAAAATCGGTCCAGGTCCAGTTCCAATTGAAACAGACGAGGGTTGGTTGTTGTTCTATCACGGTGTATTAAACAGCTGTAATGGTTTTGTATACTCTGTTGGTGCAGTATTGCTTGACATTAATGAGCCTTGGAAAGTGCTTTATCGCACTAAGCCATATCTTCTTTCCCCACAAAAAATGTACGAGTGTATCGGCGACGTTCCAAACGTTGTATTCCCTTGTGCAACTTTGACAGATGCTGAGTCTGGCAAAATCACAATCTACTATGGCTGTGCAGATACAGTTACTGGTTTGTGCTTTACTACTGTTGATGAAGTAATGGCATACATGAAAGAAAATAATTTAGAGGCATAAGATATGTGGCTTTTTGCGAGCCATAGGCAAAGTGAAACGCCCATAGCTTAGCCGTTCTTTTGAAGAGCGAACGAAGTGAGAGCGGCAAAAGAACTTTCTTATAAACCCCTTGACCTAAAGCAATCTCATAAAGAAATCTAGCCAATAAAAGTTCATACTTTTATTGGCTAGTAGCATAATAGGACTATACTATAGAGGGAATCACTTTACTCAGTTGTAATCCCTGCGGTGACACAATTAGCAAGGTGCTCTTCATAGCTACTCGCAAAATAATAGTTTCCTGCTTTATCACTCGCAAAGAATAGATACTCAGTTTGTTCAGGATAAAGTGCGGCTTTGATTGCAGCAACGCCTGGGTTACAGATTGGACCCGCAGGGAGTGCACTGCATTTATAGGTGTTGTAAAAAGAATTATAACGATTGATATCACCCTCAATATAAGGTTTTATGCTCCGTTCAACATAGTTAATGGTTGCATCGGATTGTAGCTTTTGCCCTTGAGAAAGACGGTTATAAAAAATTGATGCAACGGTGCTCATTTGTGTTACATCGCCAATTTCCTTTTCAATAATGGAGGCAATTGTAATAATCTGATCGACAGAATAGCCAAGGGTAGCGGCTCTATCTCTATATTCTTTTGTGAGTTTCTTTTCAGTCACTTTTAAAAATCTGCCGATTGCATCTTCGGGTTTTTCACCTTTATAAAACTGATAAGTATCGGGAAATAAATACCCTTCTAGCTTAAAACAACGCTCGCTAGAGGCTGTTATTTCTCCCACAAGAGGATAATAGCCAAAGTCATATCCGTTGACAACTTTTAATAAATCAGTTCTTTTTGCAATACCATATTGGTCTAGCACGTCCATCATCTTTGCAAGGGAACTTCCTTCCATAAAGGTAAGCGACACCGTTTCTTTTACCAATGGAGCACTGCTGGTAGGTTTTGGAGGCTCAGACGAAGGCACAACAACTTTAGCTGGTGTAGACGAAGTCTTTGGAGTTTCCACAGGTGCTTTTGAAACAGATTGTTTACTGGAAGCGTTTTCACTCGAAATTGCTTCACTAGAGGTTTCTTTGATTGAAGATTCTTCAGTAACCGAACTACTTTCCATTTGTGAAGAAATATCAATAGGTGTAATTGTCGTGTTATCAGAATTGCTACAGCCAACAATGGATAGGCATAGGATTATTGTAAAAAATATATTAATTATTTTTTTCAAAGTGAGCCTCCTATAGTTTAAGATACTAAGATTATACACCATATATTACCAATAAGTCAAATCAAACAAACATACAACAAATAAAATGAATTTCAAAGGAGGAATTACAATGGAAAATTACAGATACGAGCGTGTCAAAAAGATATGCGAAGATTTAGGCGCAATGACTATCACGCAATCAATCCCAGTGACACAGTGGCAGATAAAAAAGGGGTTTTTCTTAACTCCACAAGAGGCTGAGGAAAGCACTACCGAGTGGGAAGTTTTTAACTCCAAAACAGATATTTGGCCTGGTCCTGATGAACATTATTGGTTTAGAACTACGATTGAAGTTCCACAAAGTTTCAACAAAAGGGCACTATGGCTGAATTTTGTAACGCAATGCACATTTTGGGATGCAGTAAATCCACAATTTTTACTCTTTATTGATGGCGTTTTGACTCAAGGATTAGACACAAACCATCAAGAGGTAAAAGTCACAGACAAAGCAAAAGCTGGAGATAAAATTGTTGTCGATTTACAAGCCTACACTGGTAGAGATAACGACCACAACCAAGGAGCAACCGATAATCTTCGCCTAATGGCAAATATTATCGAGGTTGACACAAAAGTTACTGATCTTTTTTATAACATTGAAGTGCCAAACCGCATTGTAAGTCACTTAGATAAAGACAATCAAAGCAGAATAAAGTTGCAGATTGCATTAGAAAAAGCAATCAACTTGCTTGATTTACGCACACCATATTCAAAGGAATTTTATGAATCTGTTGATGAATGCAATCAATTTGTTTCCAATGAAATTTACAAAAAACTTGCAGGCAATGACGATGTGATTGCGACTTGTATCGGGCATACTCACATTGATATTGCGTGGTGGTGGACAGTTGATCAAACAAGAGAAAAGGTTGTTCGTTCTTTTGCAACTGTGCTAAAATATATGGATGAATATCCAGATTATAAATTCATGTCAAGCCAACCACAGCTTTATAAATTTGTAAAAGATCGCTATCCTGAGATGTATGAGCAAATTAAAAAGCGTATCAAAGAGGGTAGATGGGAAGTCGAAGGCGGTATGTGGGTTGAGGCTGATTGCAACGTAACATCAGGCGAAAGCTTAGTTCGTCAGTTCCTACATGGTAAAAATTTCTTCAAAGAAGAATTTGACAAAGACAATAAAATATTGTGGCTTCCAGACGTGTTTGGCTATTCTGCTGCACTTCCTCAAATTTTGAGAAAGTCTGGAATTGAATATTTCATGACCACTAAAATCGCATGGAATCAGTTCAATAAACTCCCTATGGATACATTTTGGTGGAAAGGTATCGACGGAACAGAGGTGTTTACACATCTTGTTACAACTCAAGATGTTGACCAACCTAAGGACAGTTTTTATACCACTTATAATGGTAAACTTGACCCGATTTGTCTAATGCGTGCTTGGGAAAGATATCAGCACAAGGACATTAACAATGATATTCTTGTATCATACGGTTGGGGTGATGGCGGCGGAGGTCCTACTCGTGGAATGATTGAAACTGGTACTAGAATGGAAAAAGGTATTACTGGTGCTCCAAAAGTAAGGCTTGAAAC
>JBAQWI010000347.1:0-16925 GCA_049298835.1 Oscillospiraceae bacterium | reverse complement strand
TAGATGCTTAGTTCAAAGAGGTTTCCGTCAGACCATTACCTTCTCATTATAAAATAAATAAGCATAGCTTGTAAACCAACTGTAGTCAGCAGTTCAAGCTACGCTAATATTGTACCAAAGAGGATTAGGAGTAGGTTTTACTGTTTTGAAATGAAAATAACCAGATTTATAACCAAATTTTGTTAGGGGGGCAACGGTAGGATTTATTTTATAGTATACAAGCATAATTTTAATAGACTTATATCATTGATTCTCTTAAGTATAAAGTGTAAAGATATAGATAATATATCATTAAATTGTGGTATAATGATATTATATTATAGATATTTGAGGTGTCTGAATGAATAAAGCTTTAGAATTTAAAGACTTTGCACAAAACAATAGAAAATATTATATTGCTGACTTAGAGCTACAAAAGAATGATCATACCTATGCACATACGCATGATTTTTATGAGTTCTTTATAATTATGCATGGTGAATTTGAGGAGCATTATAATGAAGATAATTTAATATTAAAGAAACGACACGTTCATGTTATAAAACCACAGGACAGTCATTACTTAAGAAGTACAAATAATTACGATAAAAATATATTGAGAAACATTGCAATTGAGAAGGAATATTTTGAGCAATGTTTGGATACAGTCGGTGTGAATAATCACGAGACTCTATTTGATTGTTTTAAATTAGATGACGTGACTTATTTAAATTGCAAATCAAAAACAGACCTTCTCCTACAATTAACCGCTAGTGAACAAACAAATCACTTCCTTTTTAAAAGCATTTTAAGCGATATCTTAATTTGTGGTTTGGTTCAAAAAAATAATAATTATCATATTCCAAAGTGGTTGAAAACTGTATACTTTGAAGTAGGTCGAAATAAAAACTATGTTGAAGGACTAGATAGGTTTATTTCAATTTCGGGAAAATCGCAAGAACATCTGACAAGAGAATTTAAGAAATATTATGGTATAACACCGTCTGATTATATAAACGATTTAAGGTTACAGCAAGTTACTTCTATGTTGCGTACGTTCGATAGTAAGATTATCGATATTGTCTATAATTGTGGATTTAACAACATTTCATATTTTAATAGACTTTTTAAATCAAGGTATGGCGTTTCTCCACGTGAGTATCGCGATATGAATAAAAAGATTTTTTAAAATATCAATATAGTATTACATTATCAATATAAAATTAGAAAATTTAAAGTAATAGCACTATAATAAAAGCATCTCAAATAGAAAAAAGGGGTGCTTTTATTATGTATAAACAAACAAAACCATTTGAATATGAATTGAAGTTCACACAAGCATATAAAAATAACATGAATAATGACAAAGCAACAAGAGAATATGAATGCCTAAGAGAACAAATTCCACAAAGCTATAGAACACTTAAAAACAAAGATACCGATATTTTTGCAGGCAGAATTGAAAATGCACTAATTGGTTTTTATCCTATTTTTGCGGGTAATGATGAGCTTGATAAAACAGCTTATTGCATTAACGAGAATAAGTGCTATGCATTACTTAAGGAAATGGAAACAAAAGGAAAGTACGGTCAAGAATATATCAATATAGTTAAAGAAATGATTTCATTTTGGCGTGATGAAAACACTGTGACTAAGACTAGAAAATGTATGCCTGCGCAGATGATACAATCAGTAACTGGTGATAACTATAACACCGAGGTTGGTGCTTGTTACCCGCTGTATCGAATTGCAGGTATTCATCTTGATGCGAAAAAGTTGTTACAATATGGTTTAAACGGACTAATAAATCTTATAAATGAAAAAGCACTAGAAAAACCAGATAGCAAACCTCTTTACCAAGCAATGATTGGATCATTGGAGTTATTAAAGGATGTATGTAAGCTTTACGTTGATGAACTAGGAATATTGATTTCTCAATGTGATAACGAAATAAGAAAAGCAGAACTTTGTTTAATGCAACAATCTTTAAAGAATATCAAAGAAGAAAAACCACAAACCCTACACGAGGCAATCCAACTTATAACGCTCTATATGCTTTCTAACGGAACAAGAGAAATTGGACGTTTAGACGATTATCTATGTGATTTTTATGTTAATGACTTAAAAAGCGGAACAATCACACGAGATTTTGCTGTTAAAATGGTTGTTGGTTTCTTTGAAATTATTGAAGAGGAATTCACTCGTGATACAAGAGCAATTATTGGTGGATTTGGTAGAGAAAATGAGAAAAATGCAGATGAATTTGCTCTTGTAGTATTAGATGCACTAGACTTAAGACCATGCAACTTCCAACCACAAGTAAGTTTGCGTTATTATAAAGGTAGCGATGAAAGACTATATAATAAATCAATCGAAATATTAGCAAAAGGGCGCACTTTCCCAATTTTGTATAACGATGACGTAAATATAAAATCAGTTATGAATGCAATGAATGTTTCTAAAGAATTAGCAGAGCAATATGCTTTCTTCGGATGTGGTGAGTATATGATTTCTGGAAAAAGTATTGGTACACCAAATGTACTTATCAATATGGCAAAGATACTGGAAATAACATTACATAATGGAATTGATCCAATTACACAAAAGAAAATTGGACTTGAAACTGGTGAAATAAATGATGATATGACATTTGAAGATTTAATGGAAAAATTTAAAATGCAGGTTGAATTTTTTGCCGATTTAGCTGGATCTGTTAAAGAACTTGTTTATGATATGTGTAATGAAGAAAGCTCATTTTTACTTGCAAGTATATTATATGATGATTGTATTAATCGAGGAAAAGCAATTTTTGATGGAGGCATCGAACATCTTGGTGGAACTGTTGAAACTTACGGCAACATTACAACCTCAGATAGTCTTTGTGCAATTAAAAAAGTTGTATTTGAACAAAAGAAATTTCCAATTACAAAACTTATTGAAATTTTAAAATTAGACTTTGTTGGATATGATGAAGAACAAAAAGCACTAGTAAATGCTGAAAAATTCGGAAATGATTATGATGATGCAGATGAAATTGCTGTTAGAGTACATGAAATGATTTGTCTTGCAATTAAAAAACAAAATGAAAGAACAAGACTTGATTCACTTCTAGTAGTTGTTATAAATAATAGCATGAATGTGGGTATGGGAAGTTATACAGGAGCAACACCAGATGGACGTAAAGCGTTCCAATATCTATCAAATGCAAATGGTGCATATAACTGCCATGATAAAGAGGGAGTTACAGCGTTAATGAAATCTATGACAAAACTCGATACCTCAATTCATGCAGGTGCAAATCAAAACTTTAAGTTCTCAACAGATTTATTCCAAAACCATGATAAAATAAAAGCACTTTTAAATGGTTTTTTTGCACTTGGTGGACAGCAAACCAATATTTCAGTTGTAAATCAAAAGGACTTAGAAGATGCATTAGTCCACCCTGAAAACCATGAAAATTTAATTGTTCGTGTTGGTGGATATACTGGTAGATTTATTTACTTAGATAAAAGGACTCAACAAGATATTTTAATGCGTACTGCTTATTAAAAAAAGAGGCTATTATGAAATCTTATATAATTGATGTACAGCGTTGTTCAATTCATGATGGACCGGGTATTCGTACAACTGTATTTCTAAAGGGATGCCCTTTGAAATGCAAATGGTGCCATAATCCTGAGTCTCAAGGCTTTTGTAAAGAGTTATCGTTCAATAGTTCATTATGCATAAGTTGTGGAAAATGTGTTGGCGTATGCCCTGAAAACGCACATCAAATTGTTGACAATATGCATACTGTGGATTTTAGCAAATGTAATCTTTGTGGTGTTTGTGCAAAAGTGTGTGGAGAAAAAGCGTTAATCATTGTTGGAAAAGAAATGACACCACAAGAAGTGTTTAATATTGTAATAAAAGATAAGGTATTTTACAATCAAGCAAATGGTGGATTAACTATTTCAGGTGGAGAAGCATTAAGTCATATCGACTTCTGCTTAGAACTTTTAAAATTGTGTAAAGATCAAAAAATTCACACTTGCATTGAAACAAGTGGATATACTTCTATTGATAATGTTAATAAAGTTTTGCCTTATGTAGATTTGTTTTTGTTTGATTTCAAGGTGAGTAACGAGCAAGATGCAAGAAAATATATTGGTGGTTCACTGGCAAGTATTCGTGAGAACTTTGAATATATTTACTCACAAGGAAAAGATATTATTTTGCGTTGTCCAATCATTCCACAAGTTAATGATACAAAAGAGCATTTTGATGCAATTGGTGAGATGACAATTAAATATACTAATTTACTAGGTGTTGAATTACTTCCCTATCATGATTTTGGAGTATCTAAAGGAAATAATATTGGAAAATCCACAGAGCATTTTAAGTTCCCAACGCAAGAGCAAAAACAAGAATGGCTAACATATTTTCAGTCACATAGATATGGCAAGGTGAAGTTGTCATAGTAACAACCTATCCATCTATTTGTCGAGAATAAAATGCAAATGCAGGACTTATATAAATGCATTGAAATTATTTTAGAGCACTTTCAAAATTTAAAATTGGCAAAATGGGTTTTGCTGGGAACTTTAGGCAAAGATTTAAAATTTGTTGAAATTTTTGAAAAAAATGATCTGAGAATAAATTCATGTGTGTTTATATGTTCCCGTAGACTAAGGTTTACGGGAATTTTTTTGTAAATTAGCTACCCTATACGCAAAAGGATAGAATTATGCTGTTTTGATTAATTGTGAAATGATGAGTGGAATCCCATACTATGAACCAATGGAGTTGAGGAAATATACCATCCCCCACTTACAACAAGAGGGATTAAAAGAAATAGTTACAGACGGTTCTAAAGTAATGAGGAAATTAATAAAAGAGAATTTTATACAAGGAAGTTTAATGGAATGGAGAACATATCTATGAGATTTTCATAAGAAAGGTTACAGTTTTAACTGTGTCGTTGTATGAAAAAAAACATCTACTGGAATTATAGTCATCAATTAACGTGCCATGCAATATTGTCACATAGGTAAAAAATTTCTTGATGTTGTAAAGCGAGTTGTAGCAAAATATACTACATTAATATACAAATTAATGTACTTTCTATAAGCTTATACGATAAAATCTGGGAAGTTTAGAATTAAATAATGATATACAAAATCAGTCACAGGAATGTGACCAGTTTTTGTGTTTATGGGAATATGAACAGTATATATACCAGAAATTATATTATTAATAATATGCTTTTGAAAGATGCACAGAATAAAATTAATTTAATAGGGGGAGTTAGATTTGAAGAGATGTTTGATCAATCTCAAATAAATAACATTATCCTATAGACACAACAAGATAAAAACGAAAAGGAAACGAATATTTTTTTATACCTTTCTCGGATTGAAAAAAGTCTAAAAAATCAAGGGCTTACTGCAAAGAGAGCAGATAACGAGGATATTAAAACACTGCTTGTAGTTTACCTCAAACAAAATATGATAACGGAAAAAGTATGGGGTCTAAGATGGAGAAATGTGGGCTTTATTGAAGGACGTGTAAAAGTTCATAATAAATATATTTATTTATACATAATTTATAGTAGAATGAATTTACTAATAATTATTTATACACTAAGAAAACTTTTATAAAAATGAAGTTGTAATGTTGTGAGTAAGTAAGGTGTAATTATATCTTACGGAGGAGCCTATATGAATGAAAGTATTTTAATTGTTGATGATGAAAAAGAAATAGCCGACTTGATCGAAGTATATCTGAAAAATGATGGCTACCTTGTATATAAGTTTTACAATGGAGTAGATGCACTCAGATGTATTGAGTCCACAAAATTAGATATGGCGATTTTAGATGTTATGCTTCCCGATATTGATGGGTTTTATATCTGCCAAAAAATCCGTGAAAAATACTTCTTTCCAATTATTATGCTGACTGCAAAGGTTGAGGATATGGACAAAATTATGGGACTCACAATCGGAGCAGATGACTATATAACTAAGCCATTCAATCCATTAGAGGTTGTCGCACGCGTTAAAACCCAATTACGACGATATGTGAGGTATAACAGTATTAATGGTGAAACCGCAATGGTAGTCAAGGAATATGATATTAAGGGCTTAATTATTAACAAAGGCACGCACGAATGTTCTTTGTTTGGCAAAGAACTAGCACTAACGCCTATGGAATTTTCTATACTTTGGTATTTGTGTAAACGTCGTGGTAATGTTGTTTCATCAGAGGAGTTGTTTGAAGCAGTATGGGGCGAAAAATATCTTGACAACAACAATACTGTTATGGCACATATCGGTCGCTTGCGTGAAAAATTACACGAGCCTGCTAAAAATCCAAAATTCATAAAAACTGTATGGGGAGTTGGGTATAAAATTGAATAAAAATAAAAAAACAGATTTTAAAAAAAGCATATCAGTTCATATACTGTCTAAATTTATAATTACATTGACAATTTATTTTGTGTCAGTTTTATTGTTGTTTTTAATTGGAATAGCATTTGTTTCTATTTTCACTTGGCAAGGTGATGAATTTATATATAGTATCCTAAAAGTTATTGATAACAATAAAGTATTAACTTTAATTATTCTTTTCACCGTCGGCTTTGTTGTTGTATCTGTAAATTATTGGATAAAAACACTAGGATATCTACAAACAGTCGCTACAGCTACTGAAAAAATATATAACGATAAAAATAGCTTAATTGAGTTACCTCCTGAACTTAAAAAAGTTGAAAATCAAATGAACCAAATTAAGTTTAATATAAGTGAAAGCAAGCAAGTTGCGAAAGAAGCTGAACAACGGAAAAATGACCTTGTTGTTTACCTTGCTCACGATTTAAAAACTCCACTAACCTCTGTTATTGGCTACCTCACCTTGCTTCGAGATGAAAATCAAATTTCCAATGAACTACGAGAAAAATATTTGTCCATTTCATTGAATAAAGCCGAAAGACTTGAAGATTTAATTAATGAGTTTTTTGAAATCACTCGTTTTAATCTCTCTAATATTACACTTGAATTCAGCAGAGTGAATTTAACTCGTATGCTCGAACAGCTAATATATGAATTTAAGCCAATGCTTTCAGAAAATAACTTACAATGTACGTTGAGCATGGAAAAAAACATTATGATAAAGTGTGATGCAAATAAAATGCAGCGTGTTTTTGATAATTTGCTACGTAATGCAGTGAATTATAGCTTTGAAGATAGTGGTATTGATATTACTGTTACACAGATTGACAGTGGAATAAAAATAAACTTTACAAATCACGGCAACACTATTCCAAAAGAAAAACTTAATCATCTTTTTGAACAATTTTACCGTTTGGATACAGCCCGTACTACAAAAAGTGGTGGTGCAGGGCTAGGTCTTGCGATTGCAAAAGAAATAGTTGAATTGCATAAAGGAACCATAACTGCCTATAGTGAGAATGAAATTATATCTTTTGATGTAATGCTTCCCACGTTGTAGGTAAATCGTAAGAAATACATCATATATAAATAGGTTTTCCTCTTGTGATAACGGATAAAGAGCATTCTTGTTTTTGGTATTATTTATATACCAAGCAAGGATGCTCTTTTTATTTTGCATTCCTTGCAATTTTAAAAATGGGAGTTATATTAATGAAAAACCAGAGGAAAAGAAATAGAGTAAAAACTATTGTTTTCACAACATTTATTTTGCTGTGTACTATAACTGGAATATCAATTATCAATGGTTATAACGGTGTTCCACATAATCAAATTTATCATGACGATAAAGCAGAGGAAAATAATACTTACTCATTAAACAGCAATTCATCAACCATAGTAAATGCTAATTGGAAGTTAATCCTTGTAAACGGTTGGAATTATATACCTGAGAATTACGCCATTACTCTCAAAACTATAAAAAATGATTTTCAAATAGATGAAAGAATTTATCCCGATTTGCAAGAAATGTTTGATGCAGCAGAAAAAGACGGAATATATCCGCTGATTGGTTCGGCATATCGAACAAAAGATAAGCAACAAAGTCTCTATTCTGAAAAGGTTAAAGTATATTTGTCAGAGGGCTATTCAAAAAAAGAAGCCAATGAATTGGCAAAAACTTGGGTTGCATTACCTGGAACAAGCGAACATCAAATTGGCCTTGCAGTTGACATCAATGCCGAAAAAGACAAGTGCACCAATGAAGAGATTTACGATTGGCTGAATACGAACGGATACAAATATGGTTTTATTATGAGATACCCTACCGATAAAGCGCAAATAACAGGTGTGAATTACGAACCTTGGCATTACAGATATGTTGGCAAAGAAGCGGCAAAAGAAATATATGAGCAAAGCATTTGTCTTGAAGAGTATTTAGAAACTCGTAAATAAAAAAAGGAGAAAAAGAAATGAATAAGAAAAAAATAGCAGTTATATTTGGAGGACACTCCACGGAATATGCCGTATCTTTGCAATCGGCTTACGCTGTTGTGTCAAATTTGAATACAGAAAAATACGATATCATACCCATCGGTATAAGTAGAAGTGGCGATTGGTTTAGATATTACGGTATTTATGAGAAAATTCAAAATGATACTTGGCTTGAAGATACGACAAAACTAACGTCTGCTATAGTTTCGTCCAATCGTAGCATTCGTGGAATTATTGAATTGAATTCAAATGGCAACAAAACTACAAAGCTTGATGCCGCTTTTCCTGTCTTACACGGAAAGAACGGTGAAGACGGCACGGTACAAGGATTACTTGAATTGGCAGGAATACCAATTGTTGGGTGTAATACGCTTTGCTCGGCTCTGTGCATGGATAAGTATAAGGCACACACCCTTGTTAATAGTGCAGGAATTTCTGTGCCACAGGCGGTAGTCATTCAACACCCTGTAAACGAAAACCTGCTCTTTTCCAAAACACTGAACTTGAAATATCCATTGTTCGTAAAGCCTGTTCGTGCAGGATCATCCTTTGGCATTACAAAAATCTATAAAAAAGAAGAGTTGTTCTCAGCCGCAACGCTTGCTTTTGAACATGACAGCGAGGTCATTATTGAAGAAAACATTGACGGCTTTGAGGTTGGATGTGCTGTTTTGGGAAACGGCGATTTGCTAGTGGGAAGAATAGATGAAATAGAGTTAACAGATGGTTTCTTTGATTACACCGAAAAGTACACATTAAAGAGTGCGAAAATTCATATGCCAGCAAGAATAGATGTGGCTACCGAAAAAAAGATACAGGAAACTGCAAAAGCCATTTACAAGGTACTTGGATGCTCATACTTTGCGAGAGTTGATATGTTTTTAACACCGAATAATGAAATTGTGTTCAACGAGGTAAATACAATCCCTGGCTTTACCTCTCACAGCCGTTACCCAAATATGATGAAAGGTATTGGGCTGTCCTTCGGCGAAATTTTGGACAAGCTGATAGGTGTGTGAGAAGCATTATGACAACCTTAACCCTAAATGAAAATGATATTTATAAGGGGAATTTAATTCTTGTAAACGCAGAATATCCATTTATGTTTAAAAGCAATATGGAGCTTATCCCTGCTGATGAAAAGCACTCAAATATTCTTATGGAACGAGGTGCTGCAACCGCCCTCGCTCATATTTTGGGTAACATTAATTCCCTTGACCAAATTGTACCTGTAAGTGGATACCGTTCAGAAAAAGAACAGAAACAAATATACTCGGATTCTCTGCAAAAAAGTGGGCAAGAATTTACAGAAAAATATGTTGCACTTCCTAAACACAGTGAGCATCACACAGGATTTGCAATTAATTTGGGATTGAAAAAAGATGTCATTAATTTCATTTGCCCTGATTTTCCTTATGAAGGAATTTGTGATAGATTTCGCAAAACAGCTCCACAATACGGCTTTATTGAACGATATCAAAGCCTAAAAGAAATGATTACTGGTATTGCTCACGAACCGTGGCATTTTCGTTTCGTAGGCTATCCCCATTCGGAGATTATAATGGAGCATGGACTTTCTCTTGAAGAATATATTGAATACATTAAAAAATATACCTATGAGGGGAAACACTTAGAAGTGACAATAGGACGGCAAAAAGCAGAGGTTTTCTATGTTCCTTTTCTTTTTTTAGGACAAATAGAATTGTGTATACCAGATAATTGCCTTTATGAAGTTTCGGGGAACAATGTAGATGGCTTTATCATAACTTTATGGAGGTGTCTGCAATGAAGAAAGAAGAAGCATATTTAGGAATAGACTATTTTAGGATAATTGCCGCATTTTTGATTGTGACAATTCACACATCACCATTGACAACATACAGCGATACTGCTGATTTCATTCTCACACGCATCATTGCCCGTACTGCTGTTCCATTTTTCCTTATGACATCGGGCTTTTTCTTGATTTTTGAGTACAACTGCAATTCCAATAAATTGAAGACTTTTATCAAACGAACTGCCTTTATATATGGTATTGCCATTGCCCTATATATCCCGATAAATATATATAACGGATATTTCGCTGTGGATAATCTGTTTCCAAATATTATTAAGGATATTGTTTTTGATGGAACACTATATCATTTATGGTATCTGCCTGCATCTATTATTGGTGCAATTATTGCGTGGCTGTTGGTAAACAAATTAGGCATGAAGTGGGCATTTGTAGCTACCACTTTTTTATATATAATTGGGATGTTTGGCGACAGTTACTTTGGTTTTTCTGAACAAATCCCATTTGTGAAGAACTTGTATAGCAATCTATTTGAGCTTTCAGATTATACCCGAAACGGCATATTCTTTGCTCCAGTATTTTTCGTACTTGGAGGTATTATCGCCAGCAAGAAATTCCGCACCTCACCTCGAAATAGTTTTATTGGTTTAGCGGTTACATTTTCTCTTATGCTTGGAGAGGGATTACTTTTACACAACATCAATGTTCAGCTCCATGATAGTATGTATATTATGCTTATTCCATGTATGTTCTTTCCATTTACCGCCCTTACTTATTGGAGGGGACACAGAGTTTCGCTACTGCGGACAACAGCACTAATTATATATATTATCCACCCTATGGTGATAATTGCAGTTCGTATGTTTGCCAAAATATTGGGACTGCAAGCCTTACTGATTAATAACAGTCTTATTCATTTTCTTGCGGTCAGTGTTGCCTCTGCTACCGCTTCGCTTATTATTTTAATATTGAAAAAGTATATCAAAATAAAATCCAAACAAGCTTGTGTATCTGCCACCGATCGCTCTTGGATTGAGGTAGATTTGAATAATCTAAGGCATAACGCAACTGTTTTGCAAGAGTCTATGCCTGCTGGTTGTGAACTGATGGCAGTTGTAAAAGCGGAAGGATACGGTCACGGAGCAGTGACAGTATCAAAATGCTTAAATAATATAGGTGTAATGGCATTTGCAGTTGCAACCATTGATGAGGGTATTGAATTACGCAAATGCGGTATTCAAGGCGAAATTCTGATTATGGGATACACAAATCCTGCACTCGCAAAAGAACTTCATAAGTATGACCTTATACAAACATTAATTGATTATAATTACGCAATCCTCTTGAACAATCAGAGTTACAGCATTAAAGCACACATTAAAATTGATACGGGAATGCATCGGCTCGGTTTTGATGAAAATGATACTGTGAGGGTTACAAAAGTTTTCAAGACAAGGCATCTGCATATATCTGGCATATATACGCATCTATGTGTTTCACAAAGCCTTGATGTTAAGAATGTTGAGTTTACACACGTACAGGTCGCTGGATTTTATGAACTGCTTGACACACTTTTAGAACAAAGAATAAAGCTACCTAAAATACATATTCAAAGCAGCTATGGTCTTTTGAATTATCCAGAGCTTGAGTGTGATTATGCAAGAATAGGAATTGCGTTATATGGAGTATTAAGCTCTCAAAATGATAAATCAGATTTGCAGCTTGATTTACGTCCTGTTTTATCGCTGAAATCGCGGGTAGTCCTTATAAGAGATGTCGCAAAGGGCGAATGTGTTGGATATGACAGAAAATTTATTGCAAGCAGAGATAGCCGAATAGCCTTATTACCAATTGGGTATGCTGACGGATTACCAAGAAACTTATCCTGCGGCAACGGCAGTGTTCTTATACACGGTTTTCGTGTGCCGATTATCGGACGAATTTGTATGGATCAGCTTATGATAGATATAACAGATGTTACTAATGTCAACATAGGCGATACTGCAACCTTAATCGGAAAAGACGGACAAGCTGAGATATGTGTTACAGAAGTTGCTGAAAATGCAGACACTATCACAAATGAATTATTAAGCAGAATGGGAAAAAGACTAAAAACTATTAATGATACGTTTACACTTTAAGTGCAACACTTAGTAAATGTGGGAGATATTTGGTAGAGTTGAAAATATTTATTCGCTATAGTCATGAGTATCATATACACATGTATCAACATGGGAACGTAATTGTTTAGATAACACAGTAATAAAAAACTTTTTTGGAGTACTCAAAATCGAACTGCTTTATCTGTAACAGTTCGATTCAATGGATCATTTTATTTAAGAACTACATGACTATATCTACTATCACAACAATCGAAGAATCAAAGCTAAAAGGAATGAGTCCTGTTAATTACAGAATTCATTCCAATCTAGTTACTTAATTGAATTTTGTCCAACTTTTTGGTCACTTCAAAAGTAAAGATCGTTTTCTGTTTATTTGGCATCCAATAATGCCTTAATAGTAGCTGTTGCAACCTGCAAATCTCTTTCATCGCACAAGTGAATCATGTGAATCAGATGTTTCTTTTTTGTCAGTATGTTAAATTTCAGGAAAAAAGATTAAATCTGCAGATATTTTAATGTTCTGATAATCTTAAACAGCACTTCCATGCTGGACTGCTGTTTTTATTTTCTATGGCCATTATGTGCCGTGTGGTGACACCCGCCTGTTCGGCAAGAGCTTCCTGTGTAAGCCCAGCATCGTGTCGGGCATTCTTAATGGTCTGGCTGAATGTGTTCAATAAATCATTCACTGTCAGTTCACCGCGTATCCTATTTTACAGCATGGGTTTGAAATTGAGAACGAACAGACAGTGGCTGTCAATATGAAATATAAAGCTATTTGTGAATTTCCTATAAGGGTATTGACAGAAAAAATAATCTGTGCTATATTTGGAATGAATAGAAAATTATTCATTCCAAATATGGAGGTCAATAAAGTGGAAGATACAAAAATAGATATATTTAATTGCGCGAGAGAGTTATTTAGCTCTAAGGGGTTTAAAGATACGAATGTCTCCGATATCACAGCCACGGTTGGGATAGGGGTAGGTAAATTCTATAAATACTACTCTTCTAAGGAGCAACTTTTTATAGATGTTTTTCTGGATGAAAACGAGAAGTTAAAAAAAAGCATAATGGGAGCAGTTAAACAAGATGGTGACCCCGTAAAGACGGTAAAGGAAATTGTTACATTAAATCTTAATGGCATGAGATCAAATCCAATATTGAAGGAATGGTATAATCGAGAGTTCTTTAGTAAGCTGGAAAGAGAGTTTTATAAACAAGGTGGAATAGAGAAAAGTATTGAAGGGGTAATGAACAGCACTACCGAAAAAATGTTCATAAAGTGGAAATCAGAAGGAAAAATAAGGCAAGATTTAAATGATGCATTCATCTCCACACTGCTTAAGTCTATTTTTTATATTGATATCCATAAAGAAGAAATCGGTGTGCAATATTTTCCTCAGATTATGGAGTGCATTACTGAATATATAATGAAAGGATTAACGGATATCTAAGAATAAAAATGCATTGTGCATTTTTATTTTTAACTTAATCAGAATGAATTGAAAAATATTCATTCCAAAACATGCATAAATGCAAAATTCACCTTAAAAATTTTTCCAGCTAAATAAAAACTAGTCAGAGGAGGACATGTGTATGATGAATTACCAACAAGCTAATAGGGAATAGATTTTAAAAGTGCAAGGGGGTCGATAACATGACGATTAGGTTTACCAAGAAAAAAATTATAATTGGGATTATATTAATTGGAGTGATAATCATGGGGATTTTTGGCGTTAAATCATTAACTTCTACCAGAGAAATCAATGAAGAAAAAAGCTTCTCTCTGGAAAATATCAAAGAAATTCAGGTGTCAATGCTGAATGAGGCTGTCCATGTTATAAAAACAAAAGTAGGAGGAGAAGTAAAGTTCCATCTCTATGGCAAAATAACAAAGGAAACAAAATTAATATCCGAATGTGATAATGAGAAGATCGTTGTAAAAGAAAATCGCAGTAAATGCGGATCGTTTGAGGAATTGTTTTTAGATATATATATTCCTGAAGATTATAACAAAAGTCTCTCAATTAAAGTATCTTCTGGCGATATGAAAATGGATTCCTTAAATTTATCTGATTTTTCCCTTAGTAGTACTTCAGGCAAAATAGATATTGAAAAAATTACAACTGATAAACTGGATTTAATGAGTACATCGGGGAATATCAGTATTAATGATTGTACAGCCAAAGAGGCAAAAATCGAAACTTCTTCCGGCAAAGCAATGATAAGCTATAAGCAGTTTGAAAATGAAAATGTTAATATTAAGACATCGTCTGGAAATATTATTGTTGAGTTTCCAAGTAATGCTGAGTTTTTATTAAAAGCACAAACAAATGCAGGAAATATCCAAGATGATTTTTCTTCCGATATGGTTGGCAGTACTGAGAGAAGGAAGATTGAGGGACAAATCGGAACAAAAAGCAATGTAGTTACTCTAAAAAGTTCATCAGGAAGCATAAGTATTCTTAAAAAGTAACTGTTGATTTGAGTACCATAAGTAAATATTTATTAAAAGTCTTTTAGATTAAACTATATATAAAATTACGAATAGGCGTTACCCACCAAAGAAAAAACGGTGCTTTTGGCGGGGCATTTCATATGCATAAATGACTGAACCCTCCAAACCTGTAAAGTTTGGAGGGTTGCTTTATGTGTTAGTCAATACAGACTACGTTTCTACGGATTCGCTGTAGCGACATTAAATCGGTTACATAAGGAATAGTTTTATTGGTGATATCTTAATAAAACTTGTACTTCTCATTGGAAATGTACACCTATCAACACGAACCTTCAAAACATGTAGAGCACGAACGAAAGGGGATAATAGAATGAACAAAGTTTACAAACTGGCGATGATACCTTTAATGATTAGTTTACTGACATCGTGCAGTTTAGTTGTCCCTGCAAAAGAAAACTCGTCTAATACGATTTCGATCGGTGTTTCAATTGAGATTAAAAGTTCACAAGATGTATCATCTTATAATTTAAAGATTAGCGAACGATTGATAGCTATAATAACAATAAAGCTATCAATCGTTCGCTAAGGAGGATGCCTATGGGGACCAAAGAAACAATAATAAATGAATCTTTAGAATTATTTTCAGTTAAAGGCTTTGAAGAAGTATATATGAGAGATATTGCTGGTAAGGTTGGAATTAGAGAAAGCTCCATTTACAAGCACTTAAAAGGAAAACAAAGCATTTTAGATAGTATTGTAATGGAGTGTAAAGAAAGAATTGAACAATTATTCTTAGAATTAAAAGTTCCGAATATGAATGAGATGGAACTTGGAAAATATTCGGAAATGTCAATTGAGGATATTTCGGATCTGTGTTGCAGTATGTTTTTTGAACAGAATAATGAACATAGAATTGTAATGTTTCGAAGATTATTGATTATTGAACAGTACAAGAATGATGAATTGCAAAAGTTGTATTCTGATATGTTTATTGAGAATTCTTTAAGATATCAAAAAAAAGTATTTGAGTACTTGATGAAGGCGAACATACTTGTCGATGAAGATCCAGAGATATTAGCTATAGAATTTTTCTCACCATTTTTTATGTTTCAATACAGATATTTAGATGACATAGCCGAAGGAAAAAAACAATTAAAGAAACATGCAGAACATTTTTTGAACATTCATTTAAAGGAGGAAGAAAGGTAATATTTTATTTTACAGGAACAGGAAATTCTTTATATATTGCAAAAAGAATTGCAAATCAATTGTATTAGAATTTATAAAGAAATTGCAGTTACAAGGATGCAAAGGCAACTATGTGTATTCGGTGTTTAACTGCGCTGGAACGGCAGAATATATAGCAAAAATCATGAAAAAAGCACTGGATAAAAAGAGCTATACAATGACCGGAGATTATCATATTATTATGCCGGGAAACTATCTCACTGTAAACAGCAAGATAACAAAAGAACAATCGCTGGGGTTTTTGACAGATTCAGATAGGAGGATTGATGAGATATAGGTGATGAGTTTTATCCGCAGATGATAAATACGGAAATGTTCGAACAGGTACAGAACCGTCGAAAAGAGCAATGAAGGTAACGTGTTTATACCCGCCGTTTCCCATTAACTTATATTGAGCCAATGAAAAAGAATGCAATTGTCTGACGGATTGCTCTTATTGCCGCAACTTTTCTTTAATTGGTTTTGTATAGCTGCTAGAAAGACCATACTGTTCTCTTAGTTGATTTACCATTACGTACAGATCGTTCTTATATGCTTTATCTGCGCCACCAGTTTTGTAAAGCAAAAGCAACTTTTCATATAAATCAGGAAAGCTCTGCTGAACAAAATCAAAAAAGACCTTTCTGGTCTGTCCTCGCAAATAAAGTGTCCCTGGCAGAACGTAGTGAACATTGCTTTCTTTTGCATTGTGGCACAAGGCATCAAAGTTCTCAAAACTATCTGTAAGATATGGAATAATAGGCATAACATGCAATCCAACGGAAGCGTTGGTTTTTCGAAATGCTTTCAATATTTTAAACCTGTCCATAGAACACGATGTGTTTGGCTCAATCAAGCGACGTATCTGCTCATCCATCGTAGTGATGGTTGCCGCAATGTTAATGTAGGTAATTTGAGAC
>JBAQWI010000346.1:0-3060 GCA_049298835.1 Oscillospiraceae bacterium | reverse complement strand
GTGTTATATCATCGTTACAGTTTACTTTTAGCATATCTGGATAAAGGTTGTTCATTAAATGAATTGACAAGCTTTCTTCAACTGCTGTAGTGAAATTTGTCATGATATACATCTGCTGAATTTCATCTGGGTTAGCTAGTGCCCAATTGTTATCTTTTCTGGTTGTGTAGTAAGTTGAATATACCTTTGCATCGACCGACTTCAGTTCCTCTGGGTAATCTGTTCCGTCGCAATCCCTGATTGCATCTGCACCCCAGCGTTTAATTAATTCTAGTGTTTGTGGCACAACATCAACATCTGTTGGTATCGTTACCCTTCCATATCCTTTTATCTGATCCATGGGTATCTCCTCTTTAAAGTATGTTTATTTTTGAAATTTGCGGTTATAGTTATAGAGCATTGCAATGATAATTGCAAGTCCTAGAATCATCGTAATAAGTCCTGTTGTGCCTACGGTTCTTTGTCCAAAGACAATCATTCCCATTGCACCACAGAAAATAATAACATTAATAATTATTTTTATAGCAAGGTTCATAGTTTGCTCCTTTCATTAAAAGGCTACCCTTTTAATCCTCCTATTGTCATTCCCTGTGTTAGTTTCTTTTGAACAATAATATATAAAATCAAGGTAGGCAACATAACAATTACAAGACCTGCATACATCTGTCCGTATTGTGCCGCCGCCTTTTGTCCTGTCATCAAGTTCATTAATCCAACAGGAAGTGTTTTTCCTGCATCTGCTGTCATCAAGGTTAACGCAATGATATACTCATTCCAGAAAGAAAGAAAGTTGAACAAAATAACAGTGATAATGCTAGGCTTTGCCATAGGAATAATGATTGTAGTCATAGTTCTAAAGTAGCCTGCACCATCAACATATGCCGCCTCTTCGTAGGCTTTGGGCAATGTTTTAAAATATCCACCCAATAGGTATATAGTAAATGGCAAAGCAGTTGACGCATAGATTAATGACAATATAAAGGTGTTGTTTAGGAATACGCTATTACCCAAAATGCTGTTTGCTAACCTATCTGCATCAACAAGCATTAAGAAAATTGGTACAACAATGTAGTTTACATTGATAAATAAACCACCCATAAACAATATGTTGAAGAACTTGCTGGTAGCAAATTTCCACCTTGATAGCACATAGGCCGCTGGCAAAGCAACAACCAATAAAATTCCTAGTGCCAGCCCTGTGGTGATTACTGAATTTAGAAAGTATCTGCCCATATTTGCTTTTAGAAATGCATCCGAGAAGTTTTGTAGATGAATTCCTTTTGGCAGAGTCCAAGGGCTACCATAAAACTCAGAGTTTTGTTTGATAGACGCTAAGAATACCCAAGCGACTGGCACAACAATGCTAACTGCAAGAACAAGTAGCACAATAAAGATGACAATACGGGCAGTTTTGCCCGTTTTCATGGTGGTAGTAGTATCTTTACTTTGTTTCATATGAAAACCCCCTTTCTATAATTCTAACGGCTCACGTTTAGTCACCCAGTTTACGATACCTGCAAGACCAAACGAGAATATAAATACGACAACACCGATTGCCATACCGTATCCGTATGATGAGTTTGTGTATGCCTGTTTGTACATATAGCTCAAAAATACTTCTGTTAGTCCATCTGGTCCACCATTGGTGGTAGCTTGAACAAACAAAAAGCTTAGGTTGATTGAGCTAATCACAAAAAATGTTAATGTTGTTCTTATGTTTGTCCAAATAAGAGGAATTGTCATCTTAAAGAATTGAGTAATTTTATTTGCACCCTCAAGGCTTGCAGATTCATAAATGCTCTCTGGAACACTTGACATACTTGCCATATACATTACCATATAATATCCGATTGCCTGCCAAATCAATGCACCCGCAATACTAAATATAACTATATTCTTTTCACCAAGCCATAGAATAGGTTCTGCTTCACGTCCCCTGAAAATGGAAAGCATACTGTTAAGCAAACCACTACTAGGATCGTAAATTGCAGAAAATATTGCCGCAATAACAACAATTGACAAGATATTCGGGATATAAAATATAACTCTAAATATATTTGAACCCCTTACACTTACCCTAGACAAAATTGCTGCAAATACCAAAGCAAAGATAATTGTTACAATTGTCACAACTGTAATAAGAAGTATTGTATTCTGAAACGATTGAATGAATTTTGTATCTTGAAATAATTTTTGAAAGTTCTTAAGTCCAACAAAAGTCTTTTTACTAGAATATCCGCCCCACTTATATGTGGACATAATAAAGATATTAAGCGTGGGAAATATCATAAATATGCTAAATAACAGCACGGCTGGGGTTAAGCATATCGCTATAAAACGTCCTCTCCCTTTATGTTTATCCATTAGTTCATCCCCTTTTAAAGAAGTGACGGCGAGCATTTAAAAACTCGCCGTCATCTGTCTATAACTTACCAAATCAGCGGTAAATTTAATTATTTTATTTTCAGCTTATACCGATTTACTTTTAGAATTAAAAGTAACGTTATTTAAGTGCACCTCTAAGAGCACTGCTTGCTTTAATAACGCCAGCTTTCCACTCTTCAACTGTTTTGTTTTTGCCTACAACGCTGTCAACAGCTGCAAATAGTGAGTCGTACATATTTACGCCCTCAACAGCTTCAGTAGCTGCAAATCCGCCCATTGCTGCTTTTGCGCCATTGTCATAAACGCTATAGAACAATTTGTTTTCGCCCTCAAGCATTTTGCTTACGTCAACAATTGGTTGAACTGCGCCAACTTTCGCAAAAATACGTGTTGCAGTATCGCTGTATAAGAATGCTAGGAATTGTTTTCCAAGGTCAATATTTTTTGCCTCTTTAGGAATCCAAGCTTGCTCAAAGAATGTGAATGAATAAGCATCTCCGCCTGTTTTAACTGCAGGTACTGCTGTGAATCCCCACTCAAAACCCTCTTTACGAGGTGCATCTTTCATTTCGCCTGTTACCCAAGTCCCGTTTGGCATAAAGATTGCTTTATTATCAAGGATAAGTTGTTGGTTTTTTAAATAATTATCTTTTGTTGCGTTTGCAACGGTTGTTT
>JBAQWI010000345.1:0-1508 GCA_049298835.1 Oscillospiraceae bacterium | reverse complement strand
GTCCTGGCGATGGGCTACTTCTTTTAATGATATCGGTGTTGTTGTAGCATTTGTAGCTAAATCTACCATTAGTCTTAATCCGTATCTGCCTTTAGTTGAAATTTTCAATTCATCACCTCAAAATTTAATTTTTATATAGATTTTATTGATTACGGCGGATAATATCCATCCCTACAATTAAATCACACTTTTAGTTGATATTTGTTATTAAATATTATATCATAGATTAAATAAACATTCAACGTTTATTTCATACTCAATTAGTGGGAATACACTTTTAGAAATGGAGCTTATAATGTTACGAGAATTACAAGATAAAATACTGGAACTTAAAAAAGAAAAGAATATTGCAATTTTGGCTCACAGCTACCAATCGACCGACATTTTAGAAATCGCTGATTTTAGAGGTGATTCCTATCAGCTTTCTGTCATTGCCAAAGAATTGGATTATGAAACTGTTATTATGTGTGGCGTAAAGTTCATGGCTGAAACTCTTAAAATGCTGTCACCTGAAAAAAAGGTGATTTTACCGATTGCACAAGCAACTTGCCCTATGGCTGAACAAATTTCGCCAGAGCGTGTTCTTGCATTTAAAAAAGAAAACCCAAACTTTAAAGTGGTTGCTTACATTAACACAACCGCAGAGCTAAAAGCAGTATGCGACGTTTGCGTTACCTCTTCAAGTGCACTTAAAATCGTTTCGGCACTAGATACAAATGACATTCTATTTATCCCAGATAAAAATTTAGGCGCATATATAAGCTCCCAGTTGCCCGAAAAGAATATCGTTTTATGGGATGGATACTGTCCTATCCATAACGCTGTAACTGTCGAGGATTGCATTGAGGCAAAGCAACTTCATCCTAACGCAAAAGTTTTAATGCACCCAGAACTTCCTCCTGAAGTGCTTGCATATGGCGATGTAATTGGTTCTACTACTGCCATTATTAACTACGCTTTAGATACTGATGAAGAGTGTATTATTGGTACTGAAAAAAGCATTGCTGACTTCTTAAAATTGCAAAAGCCTGACGGTAAATTCTATCTACTTTCTAAAAAGCTAATGTGTCCTGATATGAGAATGACTACCCTATCGGACGTTTATGCTGCAATGACTACCGATAGCGGCCATGAAGTTATTCTTAGTGATGAACTACTAGCTGCTGCAAGAAAACCAATTGACGAAATGATTAGACTAGGCGGATAAAACCAAAAAGAGTTGCTTTATTGCAACTCTTTTTTAGTCTCCATACCACATATGTTGTTTCAAGTCGACATTCCCATTATCTAAAAAGGTAATCCCCTCTTTTTGAAGTAATTCGCGCTGTTCATTAATGCCTCCAAAGACAAATGCCTCAGCTAGTCCACCAAAGCGGTTTACTATCCTATGGCAAGGAATGGTTGATTGGCTTGGGTTTGAGTGAAGTGCAAAACCCACCACCTGAGATAAATGTGGATTCCCCAGCAAATGTGCAATTTGACCGTAAGTTGTAATCTTTCCTGTAGGT
>JBAQWI010000344.1:0-1790 GCA_049298835.1 Oscillospiraceae bacterium | reverse complement strand
GAGCTGTGCTACCTCATAAAAATCGTGAGGTATTGAGTTCAGCCCTGACATCAGCAATACCATATTATAGCCACAGTTTTTCCATATGTAGAGGAATATAAGCACGCCGAATGCCGACTTTGAATTGAGCCATTCCACAATGGGAATGCCCATTGAAGCATACATTGTATTCAGTATTCCCGATTGGGCGAAAAATAGTTGAAGTACCATAACCGTTGAGGCTATTGGAATTACCAGCGGAAATAAAAATACCGAACGGTAAAAGCTTGCTCCTCCAAACTTTTTTTGGAGCAACAACGAAAACACCATTGAAAGTATCATAATCATTGGCACACCCATTCCAATAAACCGAAATGTGTTCCATGCCGCACGTTTGAATGCCTCGGAATTAAGCACATCAATATAGTTTTTAAGACCTACAAACTTACCTCCACCGGTTCCAAATGTAAAGGTATATACCACGCTCACAAGGAATGGTGCAACAAAAAACACCACAAATCCAATTAAAAAAGGGGAGGCAAACAGCACTCCCGTTAAGCTGTCCTTTTGCTTTACGGTCATTTGGCTCACCTCCATTTTGTCTTATATTACCATATTATAAAGTATTTTGCAAGGAAAAAATGTAAATTCTTACTCACTTATATAAATTTCAAGCTTATCTTGAGCATTTTCAATACATTCTTCATAGGACTTTTTACCCTCAAGGTAGGGTTTCATAATTTCTGCTACTTTTTCAATCGCTGGATTTAAAATTGTACATACATCAATGTTATAGTAAATATCTTTAAATTGCTTATAAATCTCATCTGGTAAAGGTTTTATTTTAATATTTTCCAAGTTATCATAAAGCTTATCCTCATACTCGCTGTAGAACCACCCAGTATCAAAAATTCGTTTCATATAATCAACATCATATTCAAAACGCGCTTTAATTACTGGGAAAAACACAGATTTTGTATATAAATACTGTTCTGGCGGTATATTTTCGTATCCATCAATCCTATCTATGTGTTCCATTCTGGAGTCTTTATCATATGGCTCACGTTTCCAATCTAATGCCAATTTCAAAAAGTCATAGGCATTTTGTTTGTTGGGGCTATTGGCATTAATTGCAATACCTGTTGCAATTTTCGCTTGTATTTTTCCTTCATTATTATAGGTTGGGTAGAGTACAGGCTCTACTGTATCATTCATTAAAGCTGACATGTCTAGCAGTCCATATCCCATTTCATTCCCAAAAAACAATACATTATTTTTTTCAAAGCAGTTAACACGAGTATTTTCATCGAGCAAATCCTCTTTGGGGAAATCTTCATTGGTTTTATCACAAACTAATTTTAAAGTTTCAAAAACGTTTTTAACTTCTGATGTACCTAATGTTACAGATTGATTTTTATAATCAATCACATTTAGCAACTCTAAATATATATCGGGGTCATCAGCACCCCAATTCAGTATAAAGCGATTATCATCTGGTGGTCTATTTTCTGTATAACTTTTTAGTTGTTTTATAAAATCTTGTGTATTTTTACATTTGGATAAATCAAACTTTGTTTGTTCTAGCACTTGCTTTGATGATAGAAATATGGGAGTTTCTATTCCAGTAGGAAAAAAGTATTGTTTTCCGTCAAAAGATCCTGCCATCATTGCAGATTCTAAATAATCACTTTTATTAAATTCACTATCCTTTTCAAAAAGATAGTTTAAATCAAAGAATACACCGCTTTGTATCACTTTGTTCATATCATCAAACATGCTGTCATCTCCCGAACCGTCTATGCAAAATACAT
>JBAQWI010000343.1:0-5346 GCA_049298835.1 Oscillospiraceae bacterium | reverse complement strand
CGCCCATTGTATCAATTGAAACTACAACTCCTTTTTGACCAGGTTTCAAATCATTAAGTGACTTCATATATCCTCCACGCTTACTTTTTTATCTATATCAGTTCGAGTTACCTTATGCTAACTCATATTATGCACCTAAACTATTTATATGTCAATAGTTTAGCAATAAAAACCCCCTGCCAAAATTGGCAGGGGGTTTTTATTGGGTTTCGTATATATTTACTTTTTAACATTATCCTTTTTCGTTTGATGCTTCACAAAATCAACCATTTTCTCATCACTAAAACCCTCTGTACTGTCCGACTTGAAAAATACGCCTACAGTTTGGAACATCAACATAATATCCATCCAGACACTATATTTCTCGATATACATTAAGTCTAAAATCAGCTTGTCCTTAGGGCTTGTGTTATATTTTCCTGCAATTTGAGCAAGACCAGTAAGTCCCGCTTTTGCACGCAAACGATATTTAAATTCGGGTAAGTCATGGGTGTACATCTCAACGTGCTCAATACGTTCAGGACGAGGGCCAACAATACTCATATCACCAACCAATATATTAAATAGCTGTGGCAATTCATCTATTCTAAGCTTCCTTAGTACTTTTCCAATAGGCGTAATGCGATCATCTTTATTTGTTGCAGGGTGGTACCCCTCAATTTTGTCTGCATCAACCACCATTGTCCTAAATTTAAGCACATCAAAAAGCTTTTCATGCAATGTAGCACGCTGTTGCTTAAAGAAAACAGGTCCTTTGTCGTATGCCTTTATACAAATTGCTTCAATTAACATAATGGGACTAAAAATAATAATTGCTAGTCCTGAAATCACAATATCAAGTGTACGTTTGATAAACTTTTGTTCAAAAGATAATTCCTTTATGTTTGAGGACAGCATGGATAAATCATCTATAACAATAGGTTTTGCATAGTTTATTACAACATCTGAAAGCTCGGTTGTAAGATAAATATTGGTAAAATGCTTATAAGCATAATCTATCATATCACTGCGAAACTCAGCTGGTACATCATAGATAAAAACAGAATCACTGTTGCGTATTAGCTTTTTCATATCCTCATTTTTATATGTGATAATATCGGTAATCTTATACTGTTTTTTATAACGACCAATTTTGGGAAGGATTTCTGATGCCTTGGAAATTTCAGTACAAATGATAATGCAATTCTCAGGAGGATTAAGTTTAAAATAAACATAGTTTCCAAAGTAAACAAAGAGTGAAATTACAACAATTTGCAATAAGAAAACCAAAAAGAATATTCCGACATTTTGAAAAGTCAGTGTCGCCTCATTGTATCTATTTACATTCATAATACAAAGCTGAAAATACGTCACAAAATCAGTGATAAACACAGCAATAGATAGAGGCGGAATAATTTCCTTACTCTTTTTCTTGCCTACTGCAAACCCACCATAAACTGCGGTCATACTTATTCCTAAAATAACGAAGGTTGTCATAGTAATTGCGGCAGTCCTGTTTTGACCGATAATTTGTGGATTGTCAATTGCAAACAACCCAAAGAACAATAAAAACAAACTCATAAACAAGACAAGTTTTATAACAAAAATAGTGCTTCTTTCAATCTTTTTGACATACTTCTTAACTGCCATTTATATTATCTCCATTCTGGTACTCATTCTATGTATCAAATAATAAAGCGTCTGTACATTATATCAAAATACGATTAATAAATCAACAAATTAACTTTTTTCTTTATTTCTACTAATTCTAGTTCTAAAAACTGTCACAGCCACTAAAATGAGAATAACTAAAGCTGCCCCAAATCCAACTATCCAAAGGGTGTGTTTTTGGACAACATCAGCTATTGCATCTGTCTTAGTTTGAGGTGGTGGCGAAAGTGCTCTTGTCATTTTGTATGGGTTATCATTTTGCTTTATTGACGAAAGAGCAATGATTGCCTGCTCTGTCGACATTGCTGTGCTTGCTTCGCCCTTTATGTGGGAGAATCCACCATCATCATTTTTATATTCTAAAAGCTGGTCTAGCAAATTTTTGTTTCTGTTCATGAAACGTGCATCATCAATTTCAATTTCTAATGAGGAAAGTGCTATTATCACTTGCGACAAGCTCTCAGAGGACTCCTCACCCATAAAACCAAACCCACCTGTTGGGGTTTGGTTTTTAATTAGAAACTCTACCGCTTTATCAATAGCAGGCTTCATTTCGCTATCGCTACTATATGGCGACAATGCAGTCATTGCCATAGCAGTTGTATCCAAATCATCTTTTGCGGCTTGATTAATACCAAATCCACCTGTACTTCGTTGATTTGACACAATTGTTTGTATGAGTTTTTCCCTAGAGTTAATTTCAGTAGATGAAACAGAATATTGCTTGCTATCATATGCAACCAAAGCATTAATTGCCCCAAATATTCCCTGTTTGATTATATTCGGAAAGCTCGTCAGTTGTGACACAAGTTCTGTTGCATCATAGCCACAAAAAGTAAGGGATAATATATTTCTTGAAATTGCTGTTGGGGAGTCATATATTTTAGTTTGGCGAATGTCGCTCAATAAGCTATTCACCTTTTTCACATCAGCAGTTTTGCCTGCACAACCCAATGCCACAATGTAAAAGTCGCTCGTCTCTTGGTTTAGAGTTAGAAATTCGCAGCCGTCTTCCATTGCTATTTGTGCATCCTCTGTCCAATGTGTAGTTTGTGGCCTCGTCTGCACTTGCGTGGTATTTTCTGTTTTTTCAGGGACATACACTCTACCTGCTGGATAACCATATATCCACTCAATGATATCGCCATCTTCAATCACCTGATTAACTAAAGCCACAGTTTGCTTTTTACCCGCCGTCCTTTTGGTGTAAAAAGCTGCGCTCCCAGCTGTCGATGACGTTGTCTCAATTGTCTTATCTTCAAGTTCAATACTTGTAATGATACTGTTATTTACAGAGTAATCAACAATTAATTTTTTCTCTTTTAACAAATCGAGTGTTTGAAGAACAGTAGTTTTGCTTTTGGCGGTAATTTTGGTATTCTTAACTGGATTTGTTTGATCTATGTCGTTGTAGATACTGATGAAAAAACTAAATTCATTAGATTGATCATCCGCCGCAAAGACGGTAGGTACGACTGCCAATAGTGCTAAGACAACTACTAACATCATACTTATTATTTTTTTCATCAATATCCCCCTTATAACTTGTATATAATTGTATCCTATTATACAATATTATATATGCACTGTCCACGAAGTTAGCAAAATGTTAATATATTTGTTGCATTTGCTTAATCTTTTTGATAAAATAACAACATATCGACGAAAGGAAAAGTAATATGTCTTCAAATAAGATCAAAACAATGGTTACCGCAGCTTTTTTTGTTGCCCTTGATATCATCGTTACAAGGTATCTAGGTTTTGAATTTCCGTCACCTATGGGTCCAATAAAGTTTGACTTTCAAATGGTTGTTGCAGCTTTATGTGGCTATGCACTAGGCCCAGTTTGGGGATGTCTTACTCTTATAACCTCCGATTTACTTGGGGTTATGCTCAACTCTGGAACACTTGGAATGTTCTTTGGGTTTACTGTGTCTGCTATGATGAGAGGGCTTTTATTTGGATTTTTTCTACACAATAAACAAATAAAACCTACAAGGATTATTCTTTCAATAGCTTTGGTTTTCATCCCTGTTGACCTTTTCCTAAACACACTTTGGCTGTCAATGCTTATCGGAACACCATATTTCCCACTATTAGTTTCACGCATTATACCAAAAATGATTCTAATGATGATAGAAATGGCGGTTGTTTTATGTATGCCTAAGTTGTTTACAATTGTAAGGTTACGCAAAGAGTAACACCTATTATTAAAAAATGCCTCCCTTGTGGGAGGCATTTTTTTGTTTTTAATACTTAGAACTTTGAAAGTTTAAATGTATATACCTTGCCATCTTCAAGTTTTATCTCTGAAATTCCCACCTGTGACGACACATCGTCAACCAAAACTTCAAAAAATTCATTCTTTGTGACATCCGCTTTATAGCCGTTCATACCCTCAACAAATTTTCCGTAATCTGAATCAGTCAGTGTTGCGCCTAATTCCTCTGTCTTTTCAACCAAAAGATTTTCCAAAGTTTCGGCATCTGTTTTATAAGCCTTTTCAAGCGTAACTTTACCGTCTTGTGAAACGTTAACTGTAACGTTTAATTTGTTACTACAACCAACAAACATTGAAGCTGTAAGCATTACCGCAAGCATTAGTGATATAATCTTTTTCATTTTTATGTCCCTCATCCTCTAAAATTTTTGTCTACTATTTAGTATACCAATGAATAGATAACTATACAATGTAATAATTAACTGCAATTAGCCCTAAATAGTCACTTCTTGGTAAATTTTTATGATTATCATTTCTTGAGGGGGTTAAATGTGTTCAGTCTTAGGGCATTCATTACAACTGAAACACTTGATAAACTCATTGCAGCCGCCGCAAACATTGGATTTAATAGTGGACCACCAAAAATATACAAAAGTCCTGCGGCAACTGGTATTCCGAGCACATTATAGCAAAATGCCCAGAAAAGATTTTGCTTAATGTTTCGCATCGTTGCTTTTGAAAGTTTGATTGCAGTTACAACATCGTTTAAATCATTCTTTACTAATATTACGTCTGCAGATTCAATCGCAACATCTGCTCCTGAGCCTACCGCAATGCCCACATCAGCAGCAGTTAGTGCTGGAGCATCGTTTATGCCGTCCCCTACCATTGCAACCAAGCCTCTGCCCTTTTTGTAGTGCATAATCGCCTCAACCTTGCCATCTGGCAAAACGCCAGCTTTCACCTTGTCAATACCTGCAAGTTTTGCAATTGCATCAGCAGTTTTTTGGTTATCACCAGTCAACATCACTGTTTTTAGTCCCATTTTATGAAGTTCTGCAATCGCCGATTTACTGCTATCTTTTATGATATCTGCCACAGCAATGACACCAATTAACTTATCGTCAACCGATACAAGCATTGGAGTTTTGCCTTGTTCAGATAGTGCGTCAACGATATCCAGTTTGTGTGCTTTTGTAAACTTTGAGTTACCAATTTTTACAAGGTTTCCACCAATTGTTGCTTGTATTCCAAAACCTGTTATTGATTGAAATCCACTTGTTTCAATAGTATCAATTTCATTTTCTTTTGCATAGGCAACAATTGCCTGTCCTAATGGATGCTCTGATGATTTCTCCAGCGATGCCGCAAGTGCTATAAGCTGTGTTTCATCAAAATCAAATGGTACAATGTCACAAACTTGGGGTTTTCCCATTGTTATTGTGCCTGTTTTATCGAATATTACAGTGTGTAGC
>JBAQWI010000342.1:0-9145 GCA_049298835.1 Oscillospiraceae bacterium | reverse complement strand
GTCAAGTTCATCTGAAACAGTTCCACTTGAAGATTTTGTTGCAAGCTCAACCATACGGTTTAGCATGTTGTGAACTTCTGTCATAGCACCCTCAGCTGTTTGTACAAGAGAAATACCATCTTGTGCATTTGAAGAAGCTTGCTCTAGTCCTTTGATTTGAGCTTTCATTTTCTCGGAAATTGCAAGACCTGAAGCATCATCGCCAGCGCGGTTGATTCTAAAGCCTGAAGAAAGTTTTTCTAGTGATTTGCCAACCTGAGATGTGTTCATAGCCAATTGTCTGTTTGCGTTAAGAGCACCTAGGTTACTTCTTACTACCATTGCCATAATATTTACCTCCATGTTTTGTGTCATGCACGGCATCCTTGCCACACACGCATTAATTATTTGTAGAGCATTTGTTTGCCCTTACAATAATATGTATCGTGCAGAATACGATACAATCCTATTGACAAATAGCACAAACTTTAACCAATAATTATGTATATTATGTCAATTGATATTTTTACTATGTTCGCATAAATAAAATTAAGTAAATAATAAGTACTACATATAGGAATATAATTTGAAAATAAATACACTAATCACTTATTTTGGTAGATATGCTAGGACTATGAAAAGTGAGTTTGACTTGACTATTTTAGATATTTTGTGTTATAATTTAAAAAATAATGACAAATTAAGACATGATTATTCATTAAATACCTTTCAGCAAAAAAAGAGCGGATGTTTTCTTAAATACGGCAAAGTTTTGGTTTTAGAGCTTTTATTGTATTTATTCAACATACCGCATTTTTTCAGCGTATTTTACACTAAATTGACTATTTTATGACAAAAAGGAGCGGAAGAATATGTTTATTGTGCCGTTATCATCGTTGCAACAAATGACAAAGCTAGAAACGACATCAGCTATTCCACAAGGAAAATCAAGTTTTTCTCAAATTTTTGAGGAAGTCCTCAAAAACGCAAAAGAAACACAAGCCATTAGTAATGAGGATTCTGTAAAACTTGCTTTAGGACAAGTGGATAATTTATCTGAGGTTATGATTAACTCTGCAAAAGCTTCGACTGCTATGCAAATGACAGTAGAGCTTACCTCAAGAGCAGTTAGTTCTTATAAAGAGATTATGCAAATGCAAGTATAATTGTATTCAATATTTAAGATTATCTAGTATGTATATATTAATATTGTTTTACAATTATACAGTATTTTAATATATGCCTTTAATTGATATCATTATGGAAGTTGGTATAACGTGGCAATGCTTGATCAAATTAAGGGCGCAACCACAAATATTAATACCTATTGGAAAAAACAGCCATCCAAAAATAAGAAAATTTTTATTGGTGGCGTAGGATTGGTTTTGGTTGTAGCCATTATAATAACAGTGGCGCTAAACTTTTCGGCAAACAAGTTTGAGGTTCTATATCCAGGGGTTACTTCAAATGAAAGTGCAGAAGTTTATGCATCGTTACAGGCGAAAGGTGTAGAAGCAAAACTGAACGCTAGTGGCGAAGTCTTGGTTCCAAAAGAACAGTGGGATAGCTTGGTATTTCAGTTAGCTGCAGAGGGATTTCCAAAAACTGCTCCTGCTTATGGCATATTTTTGGATAACATAGGTCCCACTACAACTGAATATGAAAAGCGTGAAATTAAGCGGTTTCAATTGCAAGACAGAATTCAAGAGACACTTAAGCAAATTGATGGAATTCAAGGTGCAATAGTGACTATTAATCTGCCAGAGCAGAGCGATCGCGTTTGGGAAACAGAAAAGTCAGTAGCGACTGCGGCTGTTTTATTAAATTTGAAAAGTTCGGGCGAGCTTGCTCCGGATAAAGTTACTACCATAAAAAAATTGGTAGCAGCAGCACTTCCAAATGGAAAATCTGAAAATGTAATGGTAACCGATGCTGCGACAAGTGTTGAGCTTGATGATAATCCAGCTAATGGCTCTTCCTACAGTTTAAAACGACTTGAATTTGAAGATAAAATTCAAAAGAATATCGAAGACAACATTAAGCGTTTATTTACCCCAACCTATGGTCCGAATGGCGTTGTTGCGGTTGCAACAGTAGTTTTAGATTATGATAAAATGAAGTCAGAGAGCAGAGAAGTTGTTCCAAAAGAAGATGGAAGTGGCGTCATTAAACACGAAGACGAAAGTTATACTGCAAATGGTGGTATTCCCACTGGAGGAATCGCCGGAGAAGAAAACAACACCGACATTCCAGAATATGTTGCAAATTCTGATGCTACTAAGGATAATATTACAAGTTATGATAAAAACATAGACTACGATCTAAGCTATATTATGACACAGATTGAACGTGGCGAGGCACCTATTAAAAAATCAACAATTTCTGTTATTGTAGATGAATCTAATATTACTGCTGATCGTAGAGAAGTTATTGTGGATTTGGTTTCAAAAGCAGTAAACATTGAACCAGAATTTATTTCCGTTTCAAGCATGAATTTAAAAACTGACACAACTGACCCTGAAATACCAGCAAATACAATACCTTTCTATAAAAACACCAAATTATTAACAATGGTTGGTGGGATAATTTTTGCATTACTTCTATTAATAATTGCTATTTCGATTATTATTTCAAAGGGTCGCAAACGTAAAGCAGCAAAAGAAGAGGCTCTTCTTCTACAACAGCAAGCTGAGCAAATTAATGCTGCTCAAAAAGCACAGGCTGAAATTGACCAGCATAAGAGTAAGCTACGTAATGAAGCTGAGGCTCAAAAAATACAAGAGGGCAGTATGACAGAGGAAATTCGTAGTTTCACAAAGGAAAACCCTGAGATGGCAGCGGTGCTTATTCGTTCTTTATTAAAGGAGGATGAATAATGAAAAAATTGACTTCTACACAAAAAGCTGCTGCAGTTATGGTGGCGCTTGGTGCTGAAAATGCATCTAAAGTGTATAAATTTCTCGGTGATGACGAGGTTGAGCAGCTCACACTAGGGGTTTCAAAGCTTCAACGTTTGTCCAATGAAGATATGAATGAAATCGTTGATGACTTTTACAGCCTTTGCCTTACTCAAAAGGTTATTTCCGAGGGTGGTACAGGCTATGCTAGAGACATTTTAGAAAAGGCGTTTGGAACACAACAAGCAATTGCTTTAATGGACAGAATTTCAAAAGCTTTACAAACTAAGGCTTTTGAGTTTATAAGAAAGTCGGATGCTAAAAGTATTTTAATGGTTTTGCAAAACGAGCACCCCCAGACGATAGGACTAGTGCTTTCTTATGCAAGGGCAGATCAAGCTTCACAGGTTATTGCTGAGTTGCCAAGGGATGTTCAAGTTGACGTTATTCAGCGTATCGCTAATTTGGAAAGTATTTCTCCCGAAGTTGTTAATCTTATCGAGAGTTTTCTTGAGAAGAAGTTTGCTGCTATGGTTTCGATTAATATGCTTGAGCTTGGCGGCGTAAACTACATAGCCGATATTATGAAACACGTCGATAGGGGAACAGAAAAACGAATATTCGATGAGCTAAACGAAGTGGATCCAGCGCTCTCCGAAAACATAAGAAACCTAATGTTTGTTTTCGAGGATATTGTATTCCTCGATGGTATGGCAATACAGAGGATGATCCGCGAGGTAGATTCAAGGGTTATGGCTGTTGCATTGAAATCTGCAAACGAGGATGTGACCAATGTTATCTTCCAAAATATGTCTCAGAGAATGAAGGAAGCTATTCAGACGGATATCCAATATCTGCATAATGTTAGATTACGTGATGTTGAGGAAGCACAACAAAGTATTGTATTGATAATTCGCCAACTTGAGGCAGCAGGAGAGATTGTAATTTCCAAGGGTGGGGGGGACGATATCATTGCATAGAGTCCTAAAATATGTAGGTAAAGTAAACTCAGACCAGGTGGTAATCATTCCAGATGTTGACTCATTTATTAATGAAAACAGTTCAGATGATGTTGATGAAATTATAGAAGAAATAATCCCGCAAGAGCTAGCTGAATTTGAGGCGCAAAATATAATAAATGATGCTAAGCAGCGTTGTAAAGATATTTTAAAACAAGCAGAAGATCAAGCTGATGGCATTCGTGCACAAGCGAGGCAACAGGCGTATGATGATGCTTTTCAATTACAGCTAAACGATATTGTGAATTGTCTAAATCAGACTCGTCAAACACTTACTGACATTCAAAAAACACATGACGATTACATAAATCAATACGCATCTAAGTTAAATCAATTTTCATTGGAAATTGCATCTTCTATTATTAAAAGAAAACTAGAAGTTGATCCGCTTATCATGTGTGATTTGGTTGAAAATGTAATGTCCTCGATAAAGGATGCAAAGTGGGCAGTTGTTACACTCTCAAAAGAGTTAGTGCCACTTATTGAACTTTTACAAAGCGAGTTGCCAGCTAGATGTCCGACAGTCGTTAATTTGGAGATTGAAGGGAAGGACATCCCTGTGGGTAGGTGCATCATTGATTCGCCAATTGGTTTGATTGACGCTTCAATTGATGAACAGCTAAAAAATTTAACAAGACGCTTTGAACAAGTACAGCAGAAAAGAGGCAAAATGTGATAGAAAAAGATGCCTTTCTGGATTTATCAGATTATCGTAAAGCTCTAAAACTGGGTGATTTGTATACGCATGAGGGTAAGATTGAGCAGATGGTTGGCATGACGGTGGAAGCAAAAGGCCTGAGTTGTAACATCGGCGACGTTTGTGAAATTACGCTTGAACAAAGCGAAAAGATGCTGATAGCTGAAGTTGTTGGATTTAAAGGCAACCGTGTGCTTTTAATGCCATACGGTGACACCGAGGGTGTTGGATATGGTAGCACGGTGCGAAACTTAAATAAAAAGATGACAATAAAGGTAAGCGATTCACTCATTGGACGTATTGTTGATGCATTAGGAAATCCAATCGACGACCTCGGGCCTATCCTAGATGGGGTGGAATGTTCAATCGGTGGGGAGATATCAAACCCACTTGCTAGGCCTCGAATTAGCACACCGATTGAGATGGGCGTTCGAGCGATAGATGGACTTTTAACCATAGGCAAGGGCCAGAGAATGGGCATCTTTGCAGGAAGTGGCGTTGGAAAGAGTACCCTTATGGGTATGCTTGCAAGGAATGTAAAGGCTGATGTTAACGTCATTGCCCTGGTTGGGGAAAGAGGACGTGAGGTGGTTGAATTTATCAACCGAGATTTGGGAGAAGAAGGTGCTAAACGTTCTGTCTTGGTAATTGCAACTTCCGATCAACCTGCGATGATGCGTTCTAAGTGTGCGTTAACTGCTACTGCAATTGCAGAGTATTTCAGAGATCAAGGCAAGGATGTTCTTTTAATGATGGACTCTTTAACACGTTTTGCTATGGCACAGCGTGAGATTGGGCTAAGCGTGGGAGAACCACCTGTTGCCCGTGGATATCCACCCTCCATTTACACGGCGTTACCAAAATTATTGGAGCGTTCGGGTAACTTTGAAAAAGGTTCTATCACTGGTATTTATACAGTCTTGGTAGAGGGTGATGATGCAAACGAGCCTATCTCAGATACAGTACGTAGCATCATCGATGGGCATATTATGCTTTCAAGAAAAATTGCTATGCAAAACCATTATCCCGCAATTGATGTTTTGGCAAGTGTTAGTCGTCTTATGAATGATATTGTAAGCCCTGTACATTCAAAAGCAGCAGGAAGATTTAGAAATCTAATGTCCCTATACCGTGAAAATCAAGATTTGATATCAATTGGTGCATATAAAAGCGGAAGCAATCCAGAACTAGATTTTGCAATACAACACATTGAGGCAATGAATGATTTCTTGAAACAAAAAGTTGATGTGAAATGTAGTTTTGAGGATATTGAGGGACTACTTAATGCAACAATTAAATAAGGAGTGTCTAAGATGAAGCTGTTTGAATTTTCACTTAGAAGAATGCTCTCATATAAAGAACAAGTACAGGGTCTAGAGAAGAATAAGCTTGCTCAACTAATAATAATAAAACATAAATTAGAGGACTTGATAGGAACTCTTAAACTTCAATCAAGTAAACTTTCAAATAGGCTATTAAAAGTAGCACAAAGTGGTGCAAGTGCAATTGAAATTTGCAATTATAACTTTCAACTACAAAATAACCGAATGTATTTAAAACATCTTTCTGATGAATTGTATATTGCTTCTCTTGCAGTTGAAGAGCAACTTAAAGTGGTTATTATAGCCACTCAAGAGGTAGAGGGCTTAGAAAAGCTTAAGGAAAAGCAGTATCAAGAATATTTGTACGAGGATAAGAAAGCACAGGATCTTATCGTTTCCGAGTTTATTTCCTCTAAGCTAGCAAGAGAAAAGAACAGCAGGTAGATTTTGGTCTATATAATCCAATGTGGATTTCATATAGAAAATTTTTTAGAAAGGAGGTACAAAAGATGGACAGTTTAAGAGTACAACAAGACATTGCAATGGGTAAGACTACAGTCAAAGGACAGTCGAAAAATCAAGAGGCTATCATTAACGGCGATTTTTTTGCCGCATTTTTACAGCTTATAACAGAAGGCGGACAAGAGGGTCAATCGGGTATTCTTTCACAAACTCCAGATTCGCAAACAGACCAAAATGCCCAAGCAATGGAAATGATGGCAGACTTATTAAGTGGGAACGCTGGCTTTGATTGGATTATGAATGACAGCATTAAAAATGGAGCTGAGAATTCAGAATTAATTAACAATGCAAAACTGTTGCAGGAAGTAATGATGGCACAAAGCGGAAATGGAAACAAATTACCTATTAACGAATTGAATGCAATTTTATCCAATGTAGGTCAAAATCCGTCGCAAAATACAAAGCAGTTTGATGAGTTGAGTTTTGGGAGACAAATGCAAAGTTTTGGTGATACAAATCAAATGCAGGCAGATATTGCTGTAAACACAGTAACTGGCAAGGGTAGTTCTAATTCATCTGAAATGCTATTTCAAGGTGATATGAATTTTAAAAATGCAGTAATGCAAGCACAAAAGCTCATGAAAGGTGAATTGAAAGAGTCATCAGATATAACAGATGATCCTAGTGCTGATGCCTTGCAACAAGCAGTCGGTCAGAGTAAGTTTGACGCAGTTTTAAATGACAAACAGATTTTGTCATCGTCTAAAGCATCGGTTGATGTTGCAGACTTGGCAGAGCAAGTAAAGAATGGTCTTTCAAACGGTGCTTTGGGTGAACAAAAAGAGTTTCTAGTTAAGCTTAAACCTGAGGGATTGGGAGAGGTTGTCATTAAATTGGTGGAAAGTCAAAACAAGATGACAGTGAGCATTGTTGCAGCAACCACTGAAGTAGCAAAGCTTCTAAACAATGAACTTTCAACTCTTCGTGAAACAATGCGAGCAATGCAAATTGATGTAAGAGATGTAGTAGTACAATCGCAAAATAATTTTGGTAGTATGCAACAAAATTTACAGCAACAGATGTCTCAAGGGCAGTCCAACCAGTTTGGGGAAAATAGACATGGTAACAGGTCTTTTTCTGAGTTTTCTGGGGGAACTGAATCTGAATTATTGGGTATAGAGCCTTCATATTTAGAGAATGAAAAAATGAATATTTATGTTTAAGGAAAGGAGTTGATATTGTTGAGCGAAATCAATGGGCTAGGCTCGAACAACAACCAAAGAGTTAGTAAAAAAAGTGGCGATTTTAATGCTGTATTTACAGATAAAAAGGACAAAAGTGTTAAAGTAGATGATTTCTTGAATTTAATGGTTAAACAGCTTGCAAACCAAGACTTTATGAATCCGGTTGATGATACCCAGTATCTTGCACAGCTTGCACAGTTTGCAACTATGCAGCAAATGCAGGAACTTGCATCATACTCTAAATCCAACTATGTAATGTCGCTATTTGGTAAAGATGTTACAGTTGCTAAGATTGGGCTAAACGGGAAAGTTGATAAAACAACAGGTCCAATTGAAAAAGTTTCTTTGACTAACAATGAATATTCCATTTATGTAAAAGGAAAACCGTTTACACTTGAGCAGATTATGGAAGTTCACGCATCGAAGGTTAAGGGCGAATCTAGCGTAGATACAGTCAATAAGGCAATTGGGGCTAAGGACATCACTACAGATTCTGCATCATTTGAATGGCCATCGGCTATTTCTAACGAGTTATTTGCCGATAAAGTGAAATATAGCGTTTATTACTCTACCGATTCTAAGTTTGGCTCAGTTGAAGAAGTGGAAAAAAACGGTAAGCTAATCGGAGAACAAGACAGGACGAGCCTTACATCTGAAAGTATCAAGGGACTCGATAGCGATACAGCATACTATGTAAATGTAGTTGTAACAGATGAAAACAATGTAAAGACTGTATATCAGAAAGCTATCTTCAAGACACTTAAAAAAGAATGATAGCGGGAGGCTTGTTTTTATGGATCAATCAATTTTAACCAAAAGAATATCTGCTGCTGTTAGCGGTATGCCACAAGTTGGTGCAAGACCTATAGCATCACAACAAAAACCAAATGATACAGCACAAAGTTTCCAGAGTGTTTTGCAGCAAAAGATTGCAGCAAACACAGATCTTACTTTTTCAAAGCACGCTGTAAATCGCGTAATGGAGCGAAATGTAGATATTTCAGAAAGTTGTATGGTGCGTCTTAATGCAGGGGTAAGGCTAGCGCAGGAAAAAGGACTGAATGATACATTGATTTTGGTGGATTCGACAGCATATATCGTGAATGCAAAAAGTGGCACAGTAATAACAACGGTGAACAACGACGACTTAAAGGGAAATGTTTTTACAAATATTGATGGAACCGTTATCATGTAGTTGGACCCTTCGGGGAAACGAATATAAATCTTGAATGACAGATAGATTTAGACGGCTCTATAAATACTATTTTACCTTTAAAGAAAATTAGTATAAGGAGAATTTATTATGGTTAGATCAATGTACTCGGGTGTTGCAGGTATGAAAGCACATCAAACAAAAATGGATGTTATAGGTAATAATATTGCAAACGTTAATACATATGGATTTAAATCAAGTCGCGTAACTTTCAGGGATGTATATTATCAAAGTATGCGTAACGCTTCAGGTGGTACTTCAAACCGTGGTGGTACAAATCCATCGCAAGTTGGTTACGGTTCTACTGTAGGC
>JBAQWI010000341.1:0-2331 GCA_049298835.1 Oscillospiraceae bacterium | reverse complement strand
GTGGAGACGATTATCGCTATTGGTTACCCTGCGGAAAGCAAGCCACCCATTGACGAAATGGATTTACGCTACTCCAGCGTTCATGATGAAAAGTTCGGTAAAGCATATGATGTTCGCATCCAGTAATTCATATTTTACGCACCATTGTTTACATAATATTATATTATGTAAACAATGGTGCGTAACTAACAGACAAAATTTATCCAGTCTCTTCTCAGTATAGCCAGAAGGATCTGGTCTTGAAATTCCACCTGAACAAACTCGTATTCTCTAAGTGCTACTCAAATTGAATGATATGGTTCAATAATCTTTTTTTACTCTTACATCCATCATTTCTGGGCATCTCAAATCACTTCGGAATTAGTTTCCCCGGGTAAGAATTATCAATTCGTTAAATACTAATATTTAATAAATAGTTTTTACAAACTCAATACAATTTCATGTGGTTAAAGGAGTTCTTATATGTATTTCATCATATTTGATTTAGAGTTTAATCAAGATGTTTCTTCTTTACAGAATTTTGATAGAAATAGATCTTACTATCCCTTTGAAATCATTCAAATTGGTGCAATAAAATTAGATTTGGAATTTAACACCTTAGGCACTTTTAACCGTTACGTAATGCCAACCTTCTATACAAGAATTAATCCATTTATCACAGAATTGACCGGCATTAACACAGCACAGCTTCTAATTGAAGAACCATTTCCTGAGGTCTATAAAGCGTATACTGAGTTTATAGATGGGACCGATTCTGTATTTTGTATTTGGGGTATGTCTGATATAAAAGGATTAATCAAAAATGTAGAAGAACATCAGTTAAATGACAGGCTTATACCTAAAATGTTTATCAACTTACAACCCTATGTTTCCAAGCATTTAAATCTTCCTCAAAAAAACTTATTGCGTCTTCAACATGCTGTTGAAGTACTCAATATTCCAATAACATATACATTTCACAATGCACTTCATGATGCATTTTATACTGCTGAAGTATTTAAAAAAATATATAAATCATCCATTCAACCAAAATTCTACGACCCATCCAACATGACCATTAGAGCAAAAAAACGAAAAAGCGAGATAGATATTAATAAACTTCTACTGCAATTCGAAAAAATGTATGCCCGGAAAATGAATGAAGAAGAACAGGAGATGATTAAGCTTGCCTATAAAATGGGAAGAACGAATCAGTTTTTGAAATAAGTAAAATCATTTTAAATTATTCTTGATTTTGAGTTTTAAAGACCATCCAGCGGTTCAATATTAACTTGATAATTCCGGCCACTGGCACAGCGATAAGCATACCCCAAATACCAAAAATGCTGCCGCCAATAATGATGGCCAACATGATAAATACGGGATGCAGGCCGACACTGTCGCCAACGATTTTGGGAGAAATAATGTTACTGTCTATTTGCTGAACAATTACCAGGGCGATAACTGCTAATACTGCCTTATTGAGACTGCCACTTAAAAGGCCGACAACCACAGCCAGCACAGAACCAATGAGTGGACCAAAGTAAGGAATAATGTTGAACAAACCGGAAGTCATCCCCACGAATACAGCAAAATCCAAACCTACGATATATAATGCGATCGAACTTAAGATGCCGACAATCAGAGCAGCCAACAACTGACCCCGTATAAAGCTGGAGATTACGCCATTAACATCAGCCATGTAGCCAGCTATTTTTTCATAATGCTGGCTTTTAAATAGCAGGGTTGTGCACTGATGATACAAGTCTTTGAAATATTCCATATCGATTAAAATATACAAAGCGATGATAAAGCCCAGGGTGATATTTATCAGGTTATTACCAATTCCCTGCAAGGAAGTAAATAAACCGGCTATGGCATTGGCAGCAACGGTTTTGCTGACTTGAATCAACTGCAATAATTGTTTTTTTACATCATCGGAAAATCCACTGTTCTCCATCGAAACAGTCAATTTTGAAAACAGCTGGTTAGCGGTATTTGAATAATCCGTAATGGATGCCAGCATGCTATATAAATCAATATGTTTGGGAAGTGAGCCGATAATCAAGCCGTATAGGCTCGTAATAAAGAATACAATAAGGGCGATAAACAACAGATATGTAATCAGTACACTGAAAGTACGTCGAAGTTGCCGATACTTGTCGTTTTTATTAGCTTTTGGTGCCAGCAGCTTAATGTTTTTCAAAATAAAAGCTTCTATCCAGCTGACCAACGGATGCAGCAAATAAGTAATCACCAGGGCAATGATTAATGGAGTCAAAACCGATAAAACGCTTCCCAATACCATCACTGTTGTTTTTATTATGTAGCCCAGGTTGGAAATGATACCAT
>JBAQWI010000340.1:0-10568 GCA_049298835.1 Oscillospiraceae bacterium | reverse complement strand
GCTAAAAAGGTTAATATGGTATTTTTAGCGGTAGAAGAGGCGCGAAAGCATCTTGATAGTACGATAAAATATAAAGTTGTAGGAAACCCAGTTCGAGAGAGCGTTATTTTAAAATCCAAAGCAGAGGCAAAAAAAGAACTCGGTTTAGACGACAGAATGTGCGTTTTATCTTTTGGAGGAAGTTTGGGCGCAGATACCCTAAACAAAATTGCGGCAGATATTATCGAGTGGCACTATAAACAGGGAATTGTCAATCACATTCATGGTTATGGAAGACTCGGCAAGGAGAAATTTCCGAAGTTGTTAAAAGAGCGTAACGTCGACTTAAAGTTAAATGACAGCATTCACGTGTTTGAATTTATAGATAATATGGATACTTGCATGGCGGCGGCAGATTTACTTATCTGCAGAGCAGGTGCGATAACAATTTCAGAGATTGAAGCAACTGGTAAGCCGGCAATTTTAGTGCCCTCACCAAATGTTACAGCAAATCATCAATTCCATAACGCAATGGTGCTTAAAGCAAAATCTGCTGCATTGTTGCTAGAGGAAAAGGATTATACAAAAGAAACTATTGTCAATATGGTTAAGGAGCTTTACAACGACCCATTAAAACTTGATGAGTTGTCGAAAAATGCTTCAAAACTTGCGATATTGGATACTGCAAAGCGTATCTATGATACAATGGTGGGAATGTTAAAATAATTTACATTGCGAGTTATAGGCTAATTAGCATGGGTTTTGTTTTTGCGTTTTTTCACCATTTCGTCGCTCAAGGCATAATATAGTTTGCAAACTAATTTTATGCGATGAAAGGGTGTTATTATGGAAAGACTGATAGTAAAAGGGGGAGAACGTCTTAGGGGCGAAATTGACGTTCATGGGGCAAAAAACAGCTCACTTCCAATACTTGCAGCGACACTTTTATGTGGCGGTGAAACTGTTTTGCATAACTGTCCAAAGCTTTCTGATGTTGATGCTGCAATAAAAATATTGCTATATCTAGGCTGCGACGTAAAGCGTAATGGGGACACAGTTATCATAAACAGTGATAGTATAAATTCAAGTGAAATACCAGAGAGCTTAATGCACGAAATGCGCTCCTCAATCGTTTTTTTAGGTGCAATAATCTCTCGTATGAACAAGGCTAGACTTTCCTTTCCCGGTGGATGTGAGTTAGGTCCACGACCTATAGACTTACATATTTCATCGTTAAAAAAGCTGGGAGTAGCAATAAATGAGGAATATGGGGCATTAAATTGTGAAGCGAAGAATGGTCTTGTTGGAACAAAAATCAACCTTTCCTTTCCAAGCGTTGGTGCAACTGAAAATATTATGCTTGCGAGCGTTATGGCAAAGGGCGAAACTATCATTCATAATGCAGCACAAGAACCAGAAATTATAGATCTTGCAAATTACCTTATTTCTCGTGGGGCAAAAATAAAAGACGCTGGTCAATCAACTATAATTATTGAGGGAGTTAGCAAACTAACATCTACAGAGTACAGAGTTATGCCAGATCGAATTGTGGCAACAACTTATATTTCTGCGGTTTCAATCACTGGTGGAGATGTACTGATAAAGGATATTAATCCAGATGACTTAGAGAGTGTAATCCCTGTGTTTGAACAGGCAGGAACTAAGGTAAAGGTTTACAAAGATAGTATTTTTGTTTGCGGGCCTAGCATTATCAGACCTGTGAAAAATATAAGAACAATGCCTTATCCAGGTTTTCCAACCGATGCACAAGCTCCTATTATGGCAATGCTTACTTTGTCTAGTGGAACAAGTGTTTTTGTAGAAAACATATTTGAAAGCAGATATAAGCACGCTTGCGAACTTGTTCGTATGGGTGCAGACATAAAAGTTGAGGGCAAGGTTGCAATTGTGCAGGGAGTTGAAAAACTTTATGGCGCATCTGTCGAGGCTACCGATCTTCGTGGTGGAGCCGCCCTTTGTATTGCGGCACTTGTAGCAAACGGAGAAACAAAGATTCATAATATAGGTCATATTGACCGAGGATACGAAGCAATTGAGCAGGCATTAGGCCAGCTTGGAGCAAAAATAGTAAGGGAGCAATATGAAGTACGATAAGAACTTAAATGGCATAAAGACGACAAAAACTGTAAAACGACGAGTTGAGCCTGAATATTTAAAAGTACCAGATTTTGTTCAGACTCCACCGTCTAAAAGACCTGTTAATCAGCAAAGACAGGTGAAAATGCAGCAAAATACACGTCGTCATAAAAGACGTCATAAAAAGAACTACATACTATATTATATTTCATTACTGTTTTTAATTACAGTTATAGGTGTTTCACTTTCACTTACAGTGTTTTTTAATATAGAAAGCATAGCTGTAAAAGGAAACACTGGCATTGATACCAATAGCATCATTGCTAGCTGTGGGATAGCCAAAGGTCAAAATCTATTTAGGATAAATATTGATAAAGCCAGTAAAAGCATAATTTCAAAGCATTTAACAATTGACAATGTGATAATTAAGCGGAAAATTCCCAACACACTATCAATTGAGGTTAAAATGGCGAAAACCAAAGCAGAAATTAGTTATTCTGGAAAAAGTTATAACTTAAGCTTTTCAAATAAAATTATTGGAGTAGGCAAAGCTCCTGCTGATGCTACAACAATTAAAGTTGTAGGCTCTGACTTGAAAGACATTAAAATAGGTCAGTATATCATCCCTGATGACAAAAATAAGTTAGAAGTAATTGACATTGTATTGGCGGCCATTGAGAAAAAGGAACTTAGTCAAATCAAGGTAATTGACATCACTGACGAAATGATAATTAAGCTTTATTATGGAGATAGATATGAAATTAAAGTTGGTGGAGTTTTAGATATTGAGTATAAACTTCAATGGGCAATCAATCTGATTGATCAACAATTAACTGATGAAAATGAAAAGGGAATCATTGATGTTTCGGTAAATAATGGAATGTATTATTTTAGACACGCTGATAAAATCAACATACCATAGCAGATTGCGGTATCAATATACAAAAAGTGGTAAATATAGTAAACTTATTAAAAATAAATGACTAAAAATGATATAAATATATTGACTAAATTGCAATAACACTATAATATATATACTAAGGATAAGTGAGTAAATTATGGCACCATTGTGCTTGTTTATAAGAGGAATTACAAATTACAGGAGGAGAATTTATGGATATCATACTCGATCATAACGAGAGCGATACACTTGTAAATATAAAGGTTGTGGGTGTCGGTGGTGGCGGAGGAAATGCTGTTGATCGTATGATTACTGGTGGAATGAAGAGCGTTGAATTCGTTTCTATTAACACCGACCAACAGGTTTTGAGAAATTCAAAAGCTACCTATAAAATGCAGATTGGCACCAAGCTTACAAAAGGACTTGGCGCAGGTGGAAAACCTGAACAAGGTGGGTTGGCCGCTGAAGAAAGCCGTGAGGAGATTGCGGCAATTCTTAAAGGCTCACAAATGATATTTATAACCGCTGGAATGGGTGGTGGAACTGGAACAGGTGCTGCACCTATCGTTGCTGAAATAGCTAGAGAAATGGGCATTTTGACAATAGGCATTGTAACAAAACCATTTGTATTTGAAGGAAGACGACGTTGCCAAAACGCTGAAGCTGGTGTAGAAGAATTGAGTCGTCATGTTGACTCCTTAGTTGTAATTCCAAATGAAAGATTAAAGTTAGTATCTGACCAAAAATTAACACTTGTAAACGCTTTTAGGGCGGCTGATGATGTGTTAATGCAAGGTGTTCAGAGTATTGCTGACCTTATCAATGTATCTGGTATTATCAACCTCGACTTTGCTGATGTAAGGGCTGTTATGTCTGATGCAGGCTATGCACATATGGGTGTTGGTCATGCAGCCGGCAAGGATAAGGCTGAACAAGCTGCTTTGATGGCAATTTCTAGTCCTTTGCTTGAAACTTCAATTGACGGTGCAAGGGGCATTATAATCAACATCACAGCGTCTCCTGATATTGATCTTGAGGATGCTGCTTTGGCTTCATCAATGATTTCTGATGCAGCTCATCCCGATGCTAACATATTCTGGGGTGTTGCATTTAATGAGGAATTTAACGATGAAATGCAAATTACTGTGATTGCTACAGGATTTGACAGCGACAAACGAGCAGTTCCTAAGTCTTCACTTGCTGAATCTATTTTGGGAAACATTGAAGATAAAAGTGATGATGATGACTTTAGCTCAATACTTGAATTATTTAGAAAACAATAATTTACATACAAAAAAACCTTTTGCTTTTAAGCAAAAGGTTTTTTTAGTTTGCCCTTAAATATTTTTATTGCTTGTTAAATGGCACACTAGTGTGGTATAATTGAAATAATAAGCGTTAGCTTAAGGTACTGACTTTATTTTAAAAAGCTTATGAAAGCGTCTAAAAATAAAGTTTTTGAAACCCACTACTATAAAAAAGGAGGAATTGATGATGTTGTGTTTTTACAAAACAATAAATAACGCTGTCGTCAGAGTTGATACAATAACGGAAGGATGCTGGGTTAATGCCGTCAGTCCGACCGTCGAAGAGATTAACTTTTTGACTAACGAACTAAATGTTGACCGTGACTTTGTAAATGCGGCACTCGATGAAGAAGAATCTTCCCGTATTGAAAATGAAGATGACCAAACATTGATAATCATTGATACACCCCTTGCAATAACCGAGGCGAACAATACTCTGGTTTACACCACAATGCCTATTGGAATTATTGTGACACAGACAAATGTTGTAACTGTATGTTTGAATGAAACTTCAGCTATTACAGATATAGCAAATGGATTTGTTAAAAATATTCAAACTGGAATGAAGACAAGGTTTTTGCTGACCTTGCTTTTACGAATTGCCCAGAGTTTCCTAATTAGACTAAAACACATTAATAAGATGTCTTCACACTTTGAAAATGAGCTTCACAAGTCGATGAAAAACAAAGAACTTATTCAGCTTTTAGGCTTAGAAAAGTCTCTTGTATATTTTTCGACTTCGCTTAAAGCAAACGAAATTACGTTGGAAAAAATCCTCCGTGGTAGAGTAATCAAGCTTTATGAGGAAGATCAAGAGCTTTTAGAAGATGTTTTGATTGAGTTTAAACAAGCAATTGAGATGTCAAATATTTATTCAAGCATCCTATCGGGCACAATGGATGCGTTTGCCTCAATTATTTCAAACAATCTAAACATTGTAATGAAACTTTTGACCATCATAACAACCCTTATGGCAATCCCAACGATGATATTCAGTTATTACGGAATGAATGTTAGTTTTGGTTGGACGCCTGAGTGGTGGATGATACTTTCATTTTGTACAGTGGTGGTTGCGGTGTCAGGATTTTTCCTTTGGCACAAAAAATATTAAAAAGTTTAGATTATCATATAGTAACGAAAATTACTGTTGCGAAAAAATAAGGGGCAGATTTTATATCTGCCTCTTTCTAATGCTTAAAAAAATATTGTTTAAAGGGTGTAACTTTTTTTAATTTCAAACGAATAATATATGAAAAGACTGGGAGGAAAAGTTCTATGGAAAAAGACAAAGAGCTATATAAGCGTTTTGTCGATGGCGACATTTCGGCTTTTGAAGAGCTAGTTTTAACCCACAAGGACAACCTAATCTATTTCCTAACGCGATATGTGAATGATTTGCATACTTGCGAGGATATTGCTCAAGAGGTTTTTGCAACAATTTTTGTGAAAAAGGAAAGTTATAATTACAAAGTTAGCTTAAAAACTTATTTGTATGCAATTGCCAAGAACAAGGCTACAGACCATATCCGCAAATTTAGTAGGATTGAGAAACTGAGCGGAGACGAAAACAACTCAGATGATGACGAGATTTTTAATAGGGTAGTTAAAAATGAGGAGCAAAGGCTAGTACATAAAGCAATTTCCAAGCTCAAACTCGATTATCAAAGAGTGATACTTTTAGTGGACATTGACGGTTTATCTTATAAAGATTCCGCAAATGTGATGCAAAAAACTTTGCCTCAGACTAAAATTTTGATTTTTCGTGCAAGAAAAGCACTCAAAATTCTACTTGTAAAGGAGGGATATACGAATGAAAACTGATCGTGAATTCTTAGATGGCATCTACCAAAAAGCAAAATTAATGCAAGAAAGCGAGCCGCCAAAGTCGAAAATAAGAAGTTTTACACTACACAAAAAGATTTTGGTTGCCGCTGCTGCATTTATACTTGTTGCTATTCCAAGCACAGCACACTTTAATCAGCAAGAAACACAAGTACCAGCTACTTACAGCATGGATGCCCCGATGGCAATAAGAAGTCTTAACGTACTAGATGTTGAAACTTTAGCAGCTAACGCAGAGTTAATCGTAGTGGGAAAAGTTACAAAAATAGAAAAAAATATATATGATAAAGACAACAGTAGCATAATAACAACTGTAAAAGTTAAGCCGACAGAAATATTAAAAGGCGCAACTGATGCAAAACTGCTCGATATAAAAGTGAAAGGTGGTTACGATGAAGAAACCAAAACTTTTGATGAAAACGAGATAACATTTAAGCGGTCTGAGAATGTTTTGGTGTTTTTAGAACAGGATACAGACGGTAATTCGTATATTGTGTCTGAATCATCACAAGGAAAGTACACATATCTTAATTCCAATAATGATGTCAAAAGTTATATCGGTCCCAATAACATAACAATTACAATTTCCGAGCTAAAAGAAAAGTTGTTAAAAGGAGAATGAAATGAAAATTAAATCAATATTAGCACTCAGTCTGGTGCTTGTTCTATCAGTGTCATTTATGGCAGGCTGTAGCACACCATCTAAAAAGGCTGCAAGTGGGCAACTGGAAGCAGTATATGAAAACGTTATGCAAAAAGTATTCGGTGAAGATGATCCAAGACTTATAAGAAATGAAGATGCTGCTCAAATTGAAGAGTTCTATGGACTTAAAGCTGATATGATGGAAGCGTTCATCGTTGCAAATCCAATGATGAACGTTCATGTTGATACGTTTATTGGCATTGAGGCTGTAGAAGGTAAAAGTCAAGAAGTTGCAAAATTACTTAACGTGTACAAAGATAAAATAATTGCAGATAGAGAAGCTTTTCCCTACTTACCAGATCATCTTCCAAAAGCGAAAGCAGCACAGGTTATTACGGTAGATAACTATGTGTTCTACTTGTCGCTTGGAGTTGTTGGAGAAAATGTGAATGATACCAATATGCAAGAATCTATGGATAAAGAAGTGCAAAAAGCTGTTGACGCTGTAAATGAAATCCTAAAGAAGTAATTGAAATTTAATGCTGGTAACTTTTACTGGCAACGATAAAAGTCTCCCCACAATTGTGGGGAGACTTTTTATGTTTGTTTTAAAGGAATTCATATAAGGTTTAAAGCTAATATATTGTACGCAATATATTAGGGGTAAAAGGCTATCTTTATGAGAATTTTAAAACGCTGTCTGGCAAATCAACTTGATCTGCTGAAACAGTAAATAGAATAGTTACGTCTGATGGAATTTGTTTGTAAAGCTTAGCCAGTAGCTCACCTAATCCGTCGTAATCTTTACTATCTGCACCACCGATTTTTAGAATGCCGTCAACAAATAGTTCTTTAATATCATAATTGCAAGCAAGAACACCTTGGACAAATCCGTAAAATGTGTCATAACCGCTTATGGAGTATTCCACAGCATCAATTAGTCTTACCTTATGATCGAGTTCTAGAGCAAGTTTCATGCCTTGTTCTATACATACGATATCTCCAGTAGTAGATTTTACTGCATTATTAACCTTGTCAATCAAGAGTTTAGTTTTTCCGCTTCCTTTGCTTCCAATGATAAGTTTAATCATAGTGACTCCTCCAATTATTTGTCTTCTTCCGACTTAAAAATATAAGTAAGAGATATAATTATTTGCAGTTTGAACTGCAAATTATTACTAAAGTAGTTTTTCTAAAAGGATTGCTTTTTCTTTTTCGTAGCCTGGTTTGTTAAGTAGTGCAAACATATTTTTCTTATAGTCTTCTACACCAGGTTGATCAAATGGATTTACTTCAAGTACATATCCTGAAATTGCACAGGCTTTTTCAAAGAAGTATACCATATATCCAAATTCAAACTCGTTAATTTCTGAAACTTCAAGCACTAGGTTAGGAACACCGCCCTCGGTGTGGGCAAGTATTGTACCCTGCATAGCCTTGTTGTTTACAATTGACATATTCTGATTGGAAAGAAAATTCAATCCGTCAAAATTGTCTTTGTCTTCATCTATAAAAAAGTCTTTTTTAGGTTTTTTAATATCTACAACAGTTTCAAACATAATTCTTGATCCATCTTGAATAAATTGACCAAGTGAGTGAAGATCTGTTGAGAAAGTTGCGCTTGAAGGGAAGATACCTTTTTGATCTTTGCCTTCACTTTCTCCAAAAAGCTGTTTGAACCATTCTGCCATCATAGTAAATGCTGGCTCATAACTTACAAGCATTTCAATGGATTTACCCTTGCGATGAAGAGCGTTTCTGTAGGCAACATATCGGTAACAATCATTCTTGCTTAAATCAGTTGAGCAAAGTGAGTCTTGAGCATCCTTTGCACCGGCCATAATTGCAGTAATATCAGCGCCACAAACAGCGATAGGAAGTAGACCAACTGCTGTCAAAACTGAAAATCTTCCGCCAATATCATCAGCGATAACAAACGTTTCATAACCCTCTTTGTCGCTTAGTTCTTTTAGAGTTCCACGAGCTTTATCGGTAGTGGCAAAAATTCTTTCTTTAGCGCCATCTTTTCCATATTTTTTGACTAGAAGTTCTCTGAATACTCTAAATGCCAATGCAGGCTCAGTAGTTGTTCCAGATTTAGAGATGATGTTAACTGAAAAATCTCTACCGTCGCAGATTGATAAAACTTCATTTAAATAAGTAGGATTAATGTTGTTTCCTACAAAATATATTTCGGGAGTTTCTTTTTTTAAGTTGTTATAAAAAGGTGATTTTAATAGTTCAATTGCGGCTCTTGCACCAAGATAAGAACCACCTATGCCGATTACAATTAAAATCTCAGAATTTGATTTGATTTTCTCAGCCGCTTTGATGATACGGTCAAATTCAACTTTATCATAGTCTGTTGGAAGGTTTACCCAGCCTAAAAAATCATTGCCCAGACCACTTTTATCGTTTAACAGTTTATCAGCAGCTTCAATCTCTGTAGCGATTAGAGCGAGCTCGTTATCACAAACAAATTGTTTTACATATTTTTCATTTAACTTCAATGCCATAATAAAATCTCCTTGATTTAAGTCTGTGTTTTCAGTACTTATTTACTTTAATTTCTATGTCTTAATCTTACAATATAATTGTAATTTATACAAGTGTTTTTATGTATTTTTTAAATTTGTTTACACTAAGTTAAAATAAAAATACAATATACGGTTGCTAATAGATACTACATTTTTGCAAGCCGTGAAAACAGCCTTGTAAATGCGTTAAACATCGTAATTTGTACAACTTCAGTTTTTGCATTGACGGAAAAATTAGCAATCTCTTCGCCGTCTATTGAAAGCTTGATTTCACCAAGTTTTTGCCCCTTTAAAACTGGAGCTTCAACATCTTGCACAATGGTTACGTTCTCTACTATATCCTTGGATTTCCCCTTTTTAATAATAATGCTTGAGCCTTTGTCAGATTCAACATCCACTGTGGCGCTCACTCCACCAATGACTTTGACTGGTTTTAATGTATCATTAGAAATGGCGGTGTTATAGACTGCGAAGTTTGAAAATCCATAGTCAAGAAGTTGCTTTGCTGAGTTAAATCTATCTTTTGAGGTAGTGGCTCCCATTACAACCGAAATTAACCCCATATTTTCCTTTGTAGCAGAAACACTCACACAGGAACCTGCGCCATCAGTTGTGCCTGTTTTTAGTCCAGTGCAACCTTTGTAAAAACGAACAAGTTTATTTGTGTTAACAAGCTCTGTTTTTCCGCCTCGTAGCGAGTCCATATAAATCGAAGTGAAGGCTGTAATCTCTTTGTGTGCAAGAAGAGATTTTGACATCAAAGCTATGTCATAAGCGCTAGATAAGTGGCCTTTTGCATCAAGCCCAGTAGGGTTAATAAATGTAGTATCTGCCATTTTTAGTTCAATTGCCTTGTTGTTCATCATAGCGACAAAACCTTCTTCGCTACCGCCAATATGTTCAGCAAGTGCCATAGCGGCATCGTTTGCAGATGCAACTGCACAAGCTTTCATCAAGTCATGCACGGTCATTTGCTCATTTTCTTTAAGCCATATCTGTGTTCCGCCCATGGAAGAAGCGTGCGCAGAGGCTGTGACCATATCTTCCATTTTCACCTTGCCACCATCAATTGCTTCCATGACAAGCAGCATTGTCATAATTTTGGTGATTGATGCAGGTGGCATTTTCTCATGAGGATTTTTCTCATACAGTACTGTCCCATTAATTTGGTCAATCAGCACCCCCGCTTTTGCAGCAATTGCAAAGTCTGCTGGTAATAGGGTTTCTTGAGCCTCCGAGTCGCTTGCATACACAGTAGTTGT
>JBAQWI010000339.1:0-2989 GCA_049298835.1 Oscillospiraceae bacterium | reverse complement strand
GCTTGCTATAAAGCATACTCATTCTATTATACTACAGTGCCCCATATAGTCAAGCAACAACCAAATGCGGGGGCATTTTTCGCTCAAGTAAAGAGTGGGTGTATATGCCTTATTAATGTCAATTTATTTACTTTATTCTTATATTATGTTAGAATATATGTATGAATTCAAGTAATTGTAAGGAGATATCGTTATGACGAAAAATGACATTGAAAAAGAAAAGAGAATAGAAAATTTTAATAAAATGCGAGCAGAAAAATTGGCCGAGGGCTATCAAGAAAATATCTGCACCATTTCCATATTAAAAGCCAATCTTATGGCATTGATAACTGCCGCCCCGATTGCATTGGTTTGTCTTTTTATTTATATTTTAAAATGGAATGGTATTATTTTCAACGGAAATGGCGTAGAATTTTTTATAAATTGGGCGCTATTTATGGTGCTAATGATTGCTTTTATGGCTATTCACGAAGTAATTCACGGTATCACATGGGGATTATTTTGTAAAAACAAATGGAAAAGTATTCATTTGGGTGTTATGTGGAAACAATTAACGCCATATTGCACTTGCAAAGAGCCTCTAAAATTTGGTGGATATATTCTTGGCGGATTGATGCCACTTTTTGTGTTAGGAATAGCATTATTTGTTGTGTCCTTGCTCACTGGCAACATACTGCTTTTGTTACTTAGCCTTTTTAATATAATTGGTGCAGGTGGAGATACCACCATTGCGTTAATGCTATTAAAGTATAAAAAAGCGTGCATTTTAGATCATCCAACTGAGTGTGGTTTTGTGGCATTTACAAAATAATTTTGGGTACATCTCACTTTGTTGTGTATGGCTATTGCTATAACTTTCTAAATTAAACATACTCTATGCGAAAAAACAGCAACCATTTCCTTCGTGGATGTGGTTGCTGTTTTTGCTATAACGGGAGCTAGTCCATAAATAAGTAAATGCAACGCTTAATAAAAACAAGAAGTTTTCTAGTCCTCGTCTTGCAATGCCGAACATCCTTCTTCGCCTGTTCTAACCTTTATTACATTTTCAACATCATAAATAAATATTTTACCATCGCCTATTTTACCTGTATATAACGCTTTTTTAGCTGCTTCGATTACAGTCTTAACAGGAATATTACAAACAATAATTTCAACCTTCACCTTTGGAAGCAGATTAATATCAAGCTCAGTACCACGATAATATTCCGAGCTACCCTTTTGCATACCGCAACCCAAAACATTTGTCACTGTCATTCCAGTAATTTTAATTTCCTGCATAGCTTGTTTTAATTCTTCAAACTTACTTTGCCTTAATATAATTGCGATTTTTGTAATTTTCACATCACTACCTATTGACTGTTTTGATGTTACAAGTTTAACTGGAATGGCTTGCTCTACTGGAGCTTTACTTGGTAAATTACCCATAGGCATAAAATCTGCATAACTACTAACCAACCCATGTTCTTCTAAATCAAGTCCTGTAATTTCATCTTCTTTGCTAACCCTAAGACCTATTGTCTTTTTAATTAGTAAAAATATAATTGTCATAGTAATTGAAACCCAAGCGACAACCGCGATAACGCCAAGCGCTTGAATTCCTAAAAGCTTAAACCCACCGCCATAAAACAATCCACCTTTGACTGCGAATATTCCAGTTAGCAATGTTCCCACTCCACCGCACAAACCATGAACTCCAATAGCACCAACGGGGTCATCAATTTTTAACTTTTTATCAATAAATTCTATGCCAAATACAACTACAAAAGCTGCGACTGTTCCAATAAAAATTGCCCCAACAGGCGATACAACATCACATCCTGCTGTAATTGCGACAAGACCTGCAAGTCCACCATTTAGCGTCATAGAAACATCTGGTTTTTTGTACCTTATCCATGTTATTATCAAAACCGCAATCGTTGCAGTTACAGCAGACATATTTGTTGTAATAAATACATTTGAAACAGAAAGCAGTGTGCTGTCCCCTGTCATAGAAATACTTGAAGCACCATTAAATCCAAACCAACCAAACCAAAGAATAAATACACCTAGTGCACCAAGAGTTAAGCTGTGACCAGGTATTGCCCTCGATTTGCCACTTTTTGAATACTTTCCAATACGAGGACCTAATATTTTTGCACCAACAAGTGCCGCTACACCACCTACTAAATGAATGGCAGTTGAACCTGCATAATCATGGAAACCTAACTGTGCTAACCAGCCACCACCCCAAATCCAGTGACCAGAAACAGGATAAATAACAGCACTGATTACTGCACTAAAAACACAGTATGAAAGAAATTTTGTTCTCTCTGCCATAGAGCCCGAAACTATTGTTGCGGCGGTTGCACAAAACATTGTTTGGAACATAATGAAAGCAAGAGATGGGAATGTAATGTTCTCAAATACAGAATAATCCCCTTGAATAAACCAATCCAGCGAACCTATAATCCCCCAATTTGTTGCTCCAAACATTAGACCAAAACCAATTACCCAAAAAACTAATGTTCCAACTGAAAAGTCAATTAAAATTTTCATTATTATGTTTCCTGAATTTTTTGCCCTCGTAAAGCCTGTTTCGACCATTGCAAACCCTGCTTGCATAAAAAATACTAGCGCAGTGCCTATTAGCACCCAAAGTGTGTCTACCGATGAATACATAACGGTTATCTCCTAAAATTAAAGTATTTGTTTTTTATATTAAATTTCAACACACACACCCATTCTACTGAATAGTTGTTCCCATTAAAAATAATTATATTAGATTATTCACCTTTCATTCAAAATTTATTGTAAATTATAATGTACAACTAGGGTAAAAATAAAAAGAGCAGATACATACTCGCAATTGAGTAGACCTGCTCTTTTCTTATACTATTATGTTTTCAAAAAAACTATAGATGTTGTTCTATTTACAATTACAGCCTTCGTGTTTATCGTGGTGATGTTCACTGCCACATTCTTCGTGCTTATGCCCCTCGTGATGATG
>JBAQWI010000338.1:0-3703 GCA_049298835.1 Oscillospiraceae bacterium | reverse complement strand
ATGGTAGTTATATGCTCACGGAAAACGAAAGCGACAGCAGTGGGAGGTCTGTAATAAATGGCGAAAAAGCTGGATACAGACCGTATTGAAAAGGCACGGAAGAAAGGTGAAACGGTTAACAGTAAGGAAATAGAGCGAAAACGGCTGCGGGACACCATTCAGCAAAATCGTAACGGCGAGCGTAAGGTTACTGTCATAATGCCTATAAAGCAGGACACGGCAGACCAATCCACAAAGAAATTGCGTGTAGCGGCGTATTGTCGTGTCAGTACAGCAGAAGAAGCACAGGTCGGCAGCTTTGAGATGCAGGTACAGCATTTTACCGGAGTGATAGAAAATAATCCACGGTATGAACTTGCACGGATTTACAAGGATGAAGGAATTTCCGGCACTTCTGTTGCAAAGCGCAAAGAGTTTCAGGAGATGATTGAGGACGCACAGCACGGCAAAATCGATTTGATACTCACAAAGAGCATCAGCCGCTTCGGGCGAAATATTGTAGATATACTGACTTCTCTCCGCATTCTAAGTGACCTCAACCCGCCTGTGGCTGTTAATTTTGAGATGGAAGGCATCGACACATCGGATGGCAGGAATAAGTTGCTGATTTCTATGTTGTCGGCGCTTGCAGAACTGGAGTCACAACAAAAAAGTGAAGCCATCAAAGCTGGTATCCGCTACAGGATGCACGAAGGTGTGTACAAATTTGCCGTTCAGAACACCATCGGCTACTATCGTGATTACGTGGGTGCGGTCAAAATTGAACCTGCAGAGGCTGAGATTGTACGCTATATTTACGATAGTTTTTTTGAAGGCTCTTCACCACAGAATATTGCCGATGCTCTGACCCAACAAGGGATTACATCACCGAAGGGTATGGAGTGTTGGCGGCAAGGTACGATAAAGGGAATATTGTCAAATGAAAAGTATTGTGGGGATGTGTTATATCAGAAAACCTATACAAAGGACTTTCTAACGCACAAATCCACAAAAAATGACAACATCCTGATACAGTACCATTGGGAGAACTGCCATCCCGCAATCATTGAACGGAGTAAATGGAATAAGGCTCAGGAACTGCTCCTTTCTAAAAAGTGGAGCAGTCAACGTGCCAAAATAAAGAATATGCCCAAAAAGTTCGTGGTGGCAAGGGCGAAATCCGGGCGTCTGCGTGGTTTCTATCTGATTGACCCTTCTTGGGACAAGGAAGAACGCAGTAAATTCATCAACATATTAAAATCGCTAAACGAGTAGATGACGCGAAATGAAAGGAATACAATTATGAAAAACTTTAAAAACATCAATTTTGATATCATCGACCTGACCGTAAACACAACACCTGATATCTACATCAACAGGAATAACATCACCTTTACAAAAAAGGTGTTGGAGGATTTGGGGTATCCGGCAAATGTGCAATACTGCGTAAGTGCAGAAAACAAGGTATTTGCCGTTCGTGCCTGCAAGAGCAACGAGGCGAAAAGCACCCCGTTTTCAAAGCCAAAGGGCGAACAGACCACAACGCTCAGTACCAGTAATAAGAATTTCATCGAATCCGTCAGAACACTTATGGAGGATTCTTGCAGTCCAAAGCTGCGTTATAAGGTCACAGGATATTTTGACGCAGGAAGCAGAACGATATTCTTTGATATGGAGGAAGCTGTTGAAGATGCGTTCCACGCGTCCAAGGCAGAATAAGGCTTAAAAAACGAGACCAGTCACGCCAAGCAATTACGCTTGATGTGACTGGTCTTTTGTTGCCCCGCTTGAAGCTGTTCACTTAAGTTATTGTTCAATCCCTATGTGAACGCTCCTTTCGCTGGACTTTTTGATAAGTATTGCTACACTGTTATAGAGAAGAACATTTAGGTTGATTTAAAATGTTTTTATAATATACTGAAAACTCCAAATCGTCAACCAGAATATGATTTTTAATTGATGATATAAAAAAATTGTAGAATTTTTCTGCTTCTTTTATTTCGTAATTTGATGCCTGTAACTTGACCAATATGAACTTGAATTCTGTAGCTAATGATTGATGTGAAACTTGGTGTGCTCTGTGTTTTGGATAGTTAGTGTTTGATTGAAATGCCTCCTCTGATTGTAAATGATACTGAATGTATTTTTGTAAAAAATCTAAATATTCAGAAATAATTATAGTATCATCACCAAATTTGCGACGAATGATAATTAAATTTGCTAATTCAATTATTTGTTTGTGTTGCGTGTCAATTAGTTGTATTCCAGATTCGAGTTCTTTACTCCATCCGAAAATTTTCATTTATCCCACCTCATATCTATCTCAAAAGTATATAATAATTTAGACGTAATGTACAGGTAAATTAAATGGTAATGTAAGGAAAAATATATAATATAAAGGCAAAATTAGCGTTACTATGAAGTTGAGTTAGATTAAAATATTTATAAACCACAACAAATAAAACTCCTCTACATTTCGTAGAGGAGCTTTATTTTCAGTAAAATTGATGAAAACCTGTCTACTGTTGTGATTTAATTTAACATCCACAATTGCATTCATGATGACAGCAACATTCATGATGACAGCAGCATTCATCTTCATCTTCTACATATCCACAGAAAGTCCAATAGCATTCGTCGCTACAAGATCTGTCAACACAGCATCTCCAACGTTTTGTTTTTATCTCCATAGTATTGCATCTCCATTTCGAGGGCATGCCTCATATATAGTCTAGACAATACAGTATATGCAGAAATAGCGTTTTATGTTTTAGTGATTACGCATATTGTTGCGTGAACGCATTGCACGTTTTCGCTGGATTTTTTTGTAGCGAAGTGAAATAAGAGAATATAAGAAGACGAGCAAGAATAATATTATTAGCAAGACTATTACAGAGGGTTTTAATAAAAATCGTTTTACAATGTCAAGAACGTAAAGAATTTCATTGCGTTTTATATCTTCCTTTGCAATCAAATCAAGGGTTGCAATCACATCGTCAGCAAGTTTTAACTCAAGTTTACCCAAGATATCACCTTTTTTAATTGGGGAAACAACACTTTTGGGTACGATGATTGTCCTTTGTACAGCAGAGGGTTCAACATCTTTTGGCAAAAGCGCAACAATATCTTTTGTTGCAACTAGGGTTACGTAATCTTGTTGCGAGGAAAGAGTTACTGGGATTTCATCAATCGTTTCATTCTCTTTTAGGATTTTTTGCTGTGAAAAGTTTAATAGTGCCCAGTTGTATAACGTAATTGCATCATCATACGACTTATTCCCGTCATATGGTTTGCCGTCTTTATCCTGTGTGGGTGCACCTATAGTAACAAGCATATAATTGTATCCATTACGAGAAACAGTGGTAATAAGGTTTTTTCCAACCTCAGGAAGTGAGCCAGTCTTAATGCCTTTCATATCTTTAAAATAGTATTTTTCACCCCCGCGATTTTTACTAAGCATACTATTGCTATGGATAGCATATCTTTCTTGAGGATGTTTATTTGTCGAAGGCATTAAATAACTTGGTGTATTTGAGATTTTTTCAAACATAGGTATGGACATGGCATATTCGGAAATGAGAAACATATCATATGCCGTAGTAACCTGATTTTTGTCAAAAAGTCCATGAGCATTGGTGAAATGTGTATTGACAGCGCCAATTTCCTTAGCCTTGACATTCATCATAGCAATAAAATCGGGAATACTTCCTTTTCCAACATAATC
>JBAQWI010000337.1:0-5510 GCA_049298835.1 Oscillospiraceae bacterium | reverse complement strand
TTATAATATTATTATACTTTACCTCATTTTGGGGGGTAAAAATTCCCCAAATATGAAAAATATCCTAAATGTTTTATTCGGTTTAAAAAGTGTGTTATTAAATTTTAAGAAACTTAAATTTTCGACGGTAGAATCTTAGAAACATCTCAGCCTACCAAAATTGTGAAAAGATTTCTGAAATCGATAAAGAATTGACCGAGATTGAAATAAAATAGCTGGAGCCCCAAACATTGAAAAACCGCGAACTTCAAATGTTGACAAATTTACTTGTAAATTTTACGCTAAAATGTCAACGTTTTCAAATCTTCATAACTTTTAAATGGATTAAGTTAGATCAATGAAATTTTTACCCTTCTGTTTGGATTTATTTCTGGATTGTAAGAGTTCAATTACTTACCACCGGACCCCCATTTAGGGGGTAAAACATCCCCCATATTCGAAAAAGCCCCTAAATTTATTATTTTACTTAAAAAATGTGCTATTAAGTTTGTCGAAAATTAGAATTTCAACGGTAGAATCTTAGAAACATAACAGCTTGACAAAACAGTGAAACAATTTCTAAAATCCGTAAAAAATTGACAGAGATGCAAATAAAAGAGCGTGACCAAAACAGTAGGTTACGTAAATAGCCTAACGTAATTTTAATACGATGACGGTAAAATATTTCATTTATTTTTACGTTGCAAAACACAAGATAATTAAATGCATATTACAATTCCTAATTATTGAAGAATTTGATTGTTTTCTTTAACAATATACGAACATACTATGATATCTTGGCCCCGTGTCGGGAAATGGGTTAAAGGAGTAATAATACTAAGGTCAATGTCGTCTCTATCTAGCCACAGCTACTGGAAAATTTTCATTTTCTATTGGCTATGAGACTTGGCTGTGAGCCAAACTTATAAGTATTTGGGCTAGCATATATTAGAGTTGTTTACAAATTAATGAATGAAGTTGTAGTAATAATAGCTTATACCGGATAGTATGGTATGTTCTAGCAGACAGACCTTCTAGCATTGTATTGTGGCCTCACTAATCAATGAAGCGCCTATTATTATGGGCCTGTACATTGGTGCCCGATTCAATTAAATAAATGAAATTAATAATCATGCGATTATGGTTACTGCATTGCAGTTATTTTATACTGTTTATTTTAAAAAAATAAGCCTCGTTGAATTACGGAGGCTATCATGCTTCAGAGTGGAACTTTACAGTAGATCCCCTCCACCCACTATTGTATAAGCTGATATGATCTTGGATATTAGATCCATTTATGCTCGATTTTTTATCAGGGAAATTAGATCTTTATGAGATAAATTTTCTTGGATCTTATATTCATGATCTAATAGAACCGAAATCAATATGTATATAGTATAAAAATAAATTGATAATTCTTGATTCGGCCTACTGTAGACCGAGAAATGATTGCCAGAGTCAATTTTGTGAGCGGCTAATAATTTACCATTTAATTTAATGTGCCCCAAGTTTTATGTTGCAACAAAGTAAAAATTAAGTTTGGCCCAATAAGCATATAATGAAGATCACATAATATTATTTTGCATACAACATGTCAAATATTAATCATACTTTACAACTTAATATTATACAAAGCACCAAATAAATTCCAAAACGTCTATAACTTTAAAGTATTGAAGTCATAAATTAATAAAATATCCCAAGTCTTTAGTACTTTTCAGTTTATATCAACGTGTCTATTAATCCATGTATTTAATTGCATGATCTCCATCGTAATGTTCAATTCCATCATAATTTTTCATTCTATCGTAATTTTCCATTCCATCGTAATTTAAAGATATCTGATCTGAAAAGTTGAGCGAATTCCAAGTCGAAGAATAATTTGTCAAAGATAAACAATCGTTTTCATCAATAATATAATCCAGAAATGTTCAGACTGTATCCATCCCATCAAATGATCTCACTAAAACTGGTTGAATATGAATCAGGAAACTCAATCACCAGCAAAAATATATTTGTTTATAAAACCTACAAAATCAGAAAAAATAATTGATAAAAGTAAATAATTAAAATTGTTTAATAATTTTATTTCAAATAGTAAATACATAATTGCAGTTAGTCATGCCTCCAGCTTCCTAATGCTCCGTTTCCAATAGAACGGTCGTTAGATTTAGAATTTAAAAAAATTGGGGTTAATCAAGGGCTCATCAAAATCTTTTGTGGTGAGTAATCGCGGAAACGGAGCATTTGAACAACGTAAGAAAACATGTGCAAGGAACGCCACGTGCAGGCCTGCAATTCTGTTCCTCACTTAACTAATCTTAACTAAACTTAAATAATCTTAACAAATCTTAACTAAACTTAACTAATCTTAACTAAACTTAAATAATCTTAACTAAACATAATTAATCTTAACTAAACTTAATTAATCTTAACTAATCATTACATTAAACAATATTGACTAATCTGAACTATTTCTATCATACTTTATGTTATTGTGAGGCCATATGTGCTCGCTTTCGAATGGTTGTTATTTATTTTACTACTAAAACTAATACTGAAAATACAGAATCATTTCCCAGTAATACGAAACCTCCGGAGATAGTTCTGCTGGGGCTTCCGAGAAGGATATCAATATTGGAGGGATCATACAGTATCACAGTATTTTTTGGAACAAACTACAACTATTTATGCGCTACAATTTAATTCAAATTTCTATCGCTATGCCACTCTGCAAAACATCCAGACTTACACAATGCAGTTTGACAACTGGAACACATATAATATGTTCGTATGTAACCACCCGTCTTAGTTTTCCTACCCTTAATAGAACATTGCTTACAATACTTCTGCTGACCCTCAACTCTAACAATATCATGCCTACGAGATGCCAAATTTCCAGTAGATGTTGATGACCGACTGCGGTTACCTGATCTGACGTAGCATTTGTTTAGTTCTTCCATCACAGCATCTCGAAAGTCCAGCGAGTCTTTTACTCGAACCTTACCAACCGCTGCAGGTGCGTTAACAGAAGATAATTTAAAAATTCTGAATGCATTTCCCAAAGTTACATTTAATGCCCACCAGAGAATGTACCTCCACCACTTCATACCTTCCTTACCAGGAGGATAATACGAACAATTCTGGTTGCAGAGATCCACACCGCCCATATTTTTATTGTAATCTAAATTTACAAAAGGTTTACACCAACCAGATCCAGATGAACTTACTATCCGATGTTCAGTGGATAGATGCGACACAGTACGCTTATCATGAAATAATGTCAATGTCAGCGGACCCTTCTGAAACTCAACAACTGTACCTGGAGTCTTCAATTTACATGTTTTCGCTTCAGCTGGTAAACCTTTCCGATTAAGTAAAATAGTAGAAGTACTACATGTTTGCTTACTTACAAGATCGGAAGCCAGCAAGACTGAACAGAAAAAGCGATCAATGTAAACATGATGTCCTTTGTTAAGATAATTAGGAGTTAATAAATTCATAACAACATCATATCCCACACCATACTCACGCCGCCTGACGATTCGATCTGCATCTGTCTGTACTTTGCCTGTGTAAATTTCAAACCTTAAACAGTAACCTGATTTTGACTCGGCCAGTATCCAAACTTTTATGCCCCACTTTGTTGGCTTACAGGGCATATACTGTATATGTTCCCATCTACCTTTAAATCTTACCATGGCTTCATCTATACTTAGTGCCTGTTCAGGTTGGTAATGCTCAGAGAAAGTGGCATTACACATATCAAGTACAGGCCTTACTTTGTAAAGAGGATCATAACCTGGACTACCTTTCGCTGGTGCTTTCGAACTGTCCGCAAGGTGAAGATACCTATTCAGCTGCTGGAATCGAACCAAGGACATCGTTCCAATTGCAAAAGGATTGCGATACGCTACCTTACCCGACCAGTACATCTCAATACGAGGAAGACGATGGAGTCCAAACAAAATATTGAGAGAGAAGAAAGCTTTCATTTCTTCTGGGGTTGTCGGATGCCATGCCCTAGCATGCGGTTTCCCTCCAGCCTCAGCAACACTTCGTGTTTGGTCTGCATAAAGGTTGGTTTGATCTGCAATTAACTCAAACAAAGTATCTGGCCATAACATGTTAAAATAATCTGAACATGAAGCGTTCGGTGGAACAATATCCAGCCTAACCCCTGCGTAGGATGTAAATGGCAACGCCTCAATTCCCACAATATTACTAGATGACCATGAGTCAGGTATTACTGCATGGTTGTGTACATTAGACTCACCAATGTCGTCTTCACACGGTACCGCCTGATCACCTTCACCATCAGATACATCGCCGTCAAAATCAACATCGGACTCCTCGCCAGACGAAACGGCATCTTCGACACAGACTCCATCAACACATACTTCCTCAAAAGCTCCTACTTCCATAAAAGACTCTTCCTCATCACTTACTACTCTAAAATTTGCCATTTTAATGCAAATAGTGCAAATTAATCCTTAATCTAATAAAATCTTAGCTCAACACAAGTGACCCGCTTCAACCAAGCCTAGAAAGAGAGACCGCGCCAAACTTGCGGCGTCCTATATGCTAGCTAGCCTGCCTAAAAATTCGCGCGGGTTTCATTGATAAAAATAGAATAACATTAGTCTCAAGTCGTGACGCAGTGTCAAGCCTGTCTCGGCATATAAAAATTATAATTTTCAGTTATTTAAAAAAAAAGGATTTAAACCCATTAACACGATGAATTTTCTATTTTTTTAATCCATCTTAGCGTTTTTGTACTAAAAAAAATTGTTACTTTCAGTTACGTAATCGTTGTTGTTTCCTTGGCTACATTTATTTCCCGCCATTTTATTTGATTAAATTTCACTTTCTTATTACGTAATAATTTTAAAAATATTTCACAACATACTTGTAAATATTGTAAATTGGTTTTTCTCCTACATTTTCTATAAATTATAATTACGATTCGATTATTTTTAGTTCTATAATTCCGCGCTACATTATCACCCTTTCGCCAATGACGTAAGCAGTTACACCGTCGATATGAATCGTAGCATATCGTAGCATTGACGGTTTTGAGCTAGAAGGTATAATCGCTATTTGACGGTGTATGAGTTAATTATCGACTCACTTTTGAGAAACACATTTTAATGATTTTAATTTATGATATTTTATTTTATTATTAATTTGTAATCTTATGCCACAACTAAAAATTGTTTTCGATTTGCATTAAAATTGATTAAATGTTATAATTGAAAATGTTACTGCTCATTTTCTAAATTAAGTACATTAGCAACAGATTGTGTTTCTTCCTTTTTAGTCGGTGCCGGTAACAAAAATGAGTCAATTTTACATCGTTTTTTAAGTTCGTTTTGTAAATCCTTCTTCTTCCGTCATTTAGCTGCTCCACTTAGAGGCTTGCTAGCCATTATTAGTACAATTTTTTATTTTTAAATCTAAATTTTGTATTGTAATCCAATCTAATGTTTTGTTGTTATATAATTAAAAAAAATAGTAATAACGAGTATAAC
>JBAQWI010000336.1:0-10477 GCA_049298835.1 Oscillospiraceae bacterium | reverse complement strand
ATGGTGGCCTGTGGACGGTCAATAAAGGCACTGTATCCAAATGCATTAACTGTGTTCATAGGACCATGCGTCGCCAAAAAGGCGGAGGCGCGAGAAACGGATATTGCAGCTTCGACTGATTATGTTCTTACGTTTCAGGAAATGCGGGATATTCTTAAATTTTCTGGAATAGATCTCGCAGATATGCCCGAGGATCTACGCGATCATTCATCTCGCGCAGGCCGAATTTATGCAAGTACAGGTGGTGTAAGCGAAGCAGTTCAGAGCACCGTAAAACAACTCAACCCTAATCGCAAAATAAAGGTGGATGCGACTCAAGCAGATGGCATACCCTCTTGTAAAGCAATGCTAAGCGACCTAATTAATGGGAAAATTACGGCGAATTTTATTGAAGGTATGGGGTGCGTTGGTGGTTGCGTAGGTGGACCTAAGGCATTGATTTCGAAGGAGGAAGCACGCAAAAACGTGTTTAAATATGGCAATGATGCCATGTATCAGACCCCGCTTGACAATCCATATGTCTTTGAGCTGTTGCACCGTCTGGGATTTGATACAGTCGAAAGCCTACTGGAACACAGCGATATTTTTACGCGCAATTTCTAATAGACGGAAATTTTCAATGAGCGAAGAAGGTAATTTGAACTTCCCATGGATTTCACATTGGTTTAATGATCAGCCAGTCATTCAATTTATAATTTTAAATCCACGCTGAGAGTAGGGACTAACCTTTGCAACGTGCGAACTTGGATACTGTCTTTTAAGTTTTTTATACATTTTGATTACTACTTTATTTCTTGAATTATTTGCCAATACACGCTTTAAACTTTGAGGGTGGGTATTCAATTGCAAATTATTAAGCACTTTCATGATTTAGTTCAATATTAAAAAAGAGTACTAAAAAGACCAATAATCTTATTTCTTTCGGAAATTAAAATATTGGTCTTTTTTCATTATAAATAGGGGGTAGCTTTGTATGGGCTAAAGTTCTACTAGTAGCTAGAAATGCCCAATGTCATCCTTGATTTTGTATATATACCCTAAAAGGCATACGGAAAAATCAGCCTAAAAGTGGCTGAAAAGTTTGATAACAGTGTATGTTTATTAGTACTTTTAATTATATACGCAGAACATATTTTTTTACATGTCAAGTTCTTGCCAATCAATAATTGCATAAAGGTAGTGGCTTATTTTCATTTTGAATGTTGCTTTTTGTTTTAAAGTTAATACTTATTTTATTGAATTAGTGGATTTTCTATGGTAATATTATTTCATAAACATAGCCACATAAAAAACTTTTGAGAGTGTATACGTTGAATTTACACTTTATATAATGCGAACAAATTTGAGTTCGCATTTTAATTGGAGGGCTCTATATGTCTCAAACAACCAAAAAGGCTCTTGCGGCTTCTCTTAAAAAGCTGCTTACACAAAAGCCCCTTGATAAAATAACTGTTATTGATATAGTAGAAGACTGTGAGGTCAACCGACAGACCTTCTATTATCATTTTCAAGACATTTATGACCTTGTCGAATGGATATTTATCAGCGATGCCTCAAAAGCTCTTGAAGGCAAAAAAACCTATGCCACTTGGCAACAAGGCTTCTTGCAGATTTTTGAATATACGTTGGAGAACAAGGCGCTAATTTTAAATGCATACCATTCCATCAGCCGTGAACAGGTAGAACGCTATCTTTATGATATCACATACAATCTGCTGATTGGTGTGGTTGAGGAAAAAGCCATTGGCATGTCAGTGAGAAATGATGACAAGAAATTCATTGCCGATTTTTACAAATTTCCTTTTGTTGGAATGATGCTTGATTGGATACGACTAGGAATGAAAGAAGAACCGAAGATAATCATTGATCGACTGAGTATTCTAATTCACGATGATATTACAAGGGCTTTAGAAAAATATCGCACTGACCAACATATTTAGACAAATAGCCTCATATGTATAAACTTTTTACAACAAAAGAGCCATGTCTATGGTAAATGCTTTTTAATTTAGCTATGATATATTCATAAAATAAGTTTTGGAGGTATTTATCATGTATTATTCAAATGGAAATTACGAAGCATTTGCCCGCCCTGAAAAGCCAGCCAATGTTGATAAAAAATCAGCATATCTTGTTGGATCGGGTTTGGCATCTTTAGCGGCTGCTTGCTTTCTGATCCGCGACGGTCAGATGAAGGGCGAGCGCATTCACATTCTGGAGGAAATGTCACTGCCGGGCGGTGCTTGTGATGGAATAAATGATGCACAAAGGGGATTTATAGCTCGTGGCGGTCGTGAAATGGAAAACCATTTTGAATGCCTTTGGGATTTGTTTCGCTCCATTCCTTCAATTGAAACTGAGGGAGTTTCGGTGCTTGACGAATATTGTTGGCTCAACAAGCACGACCCCAACTATTCATTGATGAGGGCATCGGTAAACCGTGGAGAAGATGCACACACCGATGGCAAGTTTGCACTTTCAGACAAAGCGTCCTTTGAAATAGTCAAGCTGTTTATGACAAAGGATGAGGATTTGTACGATAAAACCATCAACGATGTCTTTGATGATGAGTTTTACTCCTCAAACTTCTGGCTTTATTGGCAGACAATGTTTGCCTTTGAAAAATGGCACAGTGCTCTTGAAATGAAGCTGTATATTCAGCGTTTCATACATCATATCGGCGGTCTTCCCGACTTTTCAGCACTAAAATTCACTAAGTACAATCAGTATGAGTCACTAATTTTGCCAATGGTTAAATATCTGGAAGCTCATAATGTGAACTTTCAATATGATACAAAAGTCACCAACGTAATTTTTGATATAAGAGGAGACAAAAAGCTTGCAAAGCAGGTTATTTGCACTCATGACGGCAAAGAAGATACTATCGACCTCATAGAGGACGATTTGGTATTCGTTACAAATGGTAGTTGTACTGAAAATTCTACTCTGGGCGATGATAATCATGCACCTGCATTGAACACAAAGCCGGGTGAAGGTGGTTGCTGGCAGCTTTGGAAGAACATTGCAAAACATGACCCTTCATTTGGTCATCCCGATAAATTCTGCTCAGATATCCATTCGACCAACTGGGAATCTGCAACTATTACCACACTTGACGAGAGAATTCCCAAATACATTGAAAAAATGTGCAAACGCGATCCATTTTCCGGTAAGGTTGTCACAGGTGGAATTATTACCGTTAAGGATTCAAAATGGCTTATGAGCTATACGGTTAATCGTCAGCCACACTTCAAAGAACAACCTAAAAATCAGATAGTTGTCTGGGTTTACGGACTTTACACGGATATTCCAGGTGATTACATCAAGAAGCCTATGAATGAGTGCACAGGTACAGAAATTGTAGAGGAATGGCTATACCACATGGGCGTTCCTGAAGCTGAAATTTCTGAAATGGCAAAAACTGGAGCACATAGTATTCCTTGCATGATGCCATATATTACTGCATTTTTTATGCCTCGAACAAAAGGCGACAGACCTAAGGTTGTTCCTCAAGGCTGCACAAACTTTGCCTTTATCGGTCAATTTGCTGATACTGTCCGTGATACGGTATTTACAACAGAGTATTCTGTTAGAACGGCAATGGAAGCGGTTTATACCTTGCTTAATGTTGATCGTGGAGTGCCCGAAGTGTTCGGCTCTTGCTATGATATTCGTGTGCTACTTGACTCTACCTCAAAAATGATGGATGGCAAAAAGCTCACTGATGTAAAGCTTCCGTTTAAAGCAGGTTTAGTTGAAAAGAAAGTACTAAAGAAAATATCAGGCACAATTATTGAAGAACTACTTGAAAGATATAATCTAATTTAGTATACATAAAATGAGCATTGCACCTAATACCCCTCAAAATTATGTACCAAAGTTAATCTGGCTAACCCCCAACAATAACAGAGTCACCACACGTTAAGTGTGGTGACTCTGTTATTTACCGGTATAGTTCCAAGTATTAAAATTAGCCTAAATGTGGCTAAAAAGGCTGATGCCACTTATATGTGTGCAAAAAATCACCGTCTAAGTAAAAACTGCTAATATAAAAATATGCAAAACTTTAATTATTATATACTAATGTTTTAGGGCAATAAAGGATAAGATTATAAATATTTCATCAAAATAATGTTCTCCTATGATAAAGATGACAACACCGATGCTTTACTTACAATTCCTTTTAACTTATTGTCTTCATCAATAACCGCAATTGGGAATTTAGCCTCTGCAGCTATAGGAAGAATATCACTTATTAGTGTGTCCTCGCTTGCCGTTAATACATCGGAATTTATTGCCTCTACTAGTGGCAAATTATCCTTTTTACATTTAACTGCAGCATCAATTGTTACTATGCCCTGTAGTCTCATTTTTTTATCAACCGCATATGCACTTGAAACTCCATTTAATTTCATTTGTTGAATTGCAAATGCACAGGTATCACTTAGCCTAATAATACAAGTAGGCGTCATCATGATGTGTTTAGCAGATAGCACTTTTGTTTTATCTGCACTATCAATAAACTTTCTAACGTAATCATCAGCAGGATTTGTTGACATATTTTCAGGAGAATCAATTTGAACTATTTTTCCATCTCGCATAATGGCTACAGTATCGCCAAGTTTAAATGCTTCGTCTATATCATGTGTAATAAATATAACTGTTTTTTCTAGTTTTCGTTGAATGGACAGTAATTCAAATTGCATATCTTTTCTTACCAATGGATCAAGTGCAGAAAAAGGTTCATCCATTAATAAAATTTCAGGATCATTTGCAAGTGCTCTAGCAATACCAACTCGTTGTCGCATACCACCAGAAAGACTAGTAATGGGCTGATGATCTAAACCTTCAAGTCCTACCATAGATAGCATTTGTGTTGCTTTTTCTTCTCTTTCAGCCTTTGGAATCTTTTTGACTTCTAATCCATAAGCAACATTACTTAAAACGTCACGATGAGACATCAATCCAAAATTTTGAAATACCATTGATATTTTATTTCGTCGATAGTCTATTAATTCTTTTTTAGTTAAGTCAACTATTTCCTTGCCATCAAAAGATATATCACCATAGGTTGGTTTGTTCAGCATATTAAGACATCTAATCATAGTTGATTTACCAGAACCTGATAATCCTATTATCACAAAGATTTCGCCTCGTTTAACGTTAAACGATACATCCCATAAGGCCACAGTTACTCCTGTTTGTTTATATACTATATCTTTGTCCTTGCCTTGTTTCATTAATTTAACGGCATCTGTTTTGTTAATTCCATATAATTTAGACACGTTACTTACGCTAATAACATTATCTTCCATTGGTTTTCACCTCGCTCTTCTTTGCAAACCCTTGGGTAAGTCTGTCCATTATTATTGCTATAATAACAACGGCAACACCTGCGACAAGACCACGTCCCATCTCCATACGATTTACACCGATTAATACTTCCATTCCAAGTCCACTTGCACCGATCATTGAGCAAGTAACAACCATTGCCATAGCCATCATTAAAGTTTGATTGACACCTGTCATAATAGTTGGTAACGCTTGTGGTATCTGTACTTTCCACAACGTTTGAAATTTGGTAGAACCAAATGATCTAGCTGCTTCAACAATTTCCGAATCGACTTGCCCTATTCCGTGACTAGTAAGTCGAATAACAGGAACAATTGCATAGATTGTTGTTGCAATTACTGCTGGTGCTTTTCCTAATCCAAAGAAGATGATTGCAGGGATTAGATATACGAAAACCGGCATAGTTTGCATTGTATCCAGTATTGGACGTGCAATTTGATTTGCCCTTTTGCTCCCTGCTACTAAGACGCCAATAGGAAAACCTAGTAATAATGAAATAAATACAGCTACTAAAACAATTGATAGTGTTTCATTCATTAAGTCCCACAATCCAAAAAAACCAATTAAAGAAAGTGATGCGGCATAAATAATGCCCTTGTAAATTTTCCTATCAACTCCCCAGCCAGCTAAAAATACAACAATTAGCAATACCCACCAAGGAATAAAAGTCAATATTGTTTGAATGAAATTAATCATTCCATTTAGTCCATTTTTTATTGACGTAAAGAAACCTTCAAACTTAGAACTAAAACTTCTAATACCATTATCAATCGAAGATACATCTACAGACAATGCAAAAGGAAACTTAGTCTCTTGTATTTGTTGTTCGTTTCCTTTTAAAGCTGTTCTAACCACTTGTGCTTGTTCTTTATCTAACCACTTATCTAAGATTTCATTATGCTCAGTTAAGAACCATTTTGCTGTTTCCTTGTGGTCTGCACCTGTTTCTTGCATATGTGCCAATGCTTGTGAAGTTAATTCACTAGAGGTTCGATATTTACTTAAGAAATTGCAAAACTCAGGGTCTTTTTTCACAAAATCGTTGCTTGCACCAATAGTAACTCTAACAGGTGGACATGCTGTTTCACCTTGTTCATAAGTTGCCTTATCATATGGTGCATCTTCTAGAAGTACAAAATCATACATTCCCATTATCCATGTTGGCTCCCAGTAATATCCTACAATTGGCTCGCCTTTTTCATAGGAAGTTGAAAAAGAGGCATTCATTGCAGCTTCAGAACCGGGTCTAAAGTATGCAAAATCTTTGTCAAGTCCATTATACATATACTTATTATACATGATTGTATCAATTTGCCATCCAGGAATGGCACCATATATTCTACCTTTTCCTTTTTGCTCTGAATCGGGGAATAGATGTGGATATTTTTTTAAATCCTGTACTGTTTTCAAGTCTGGTGCCATTGGCTTTATTCCTCGTTTAGTGTCACCTTCAATGACATATTTGGGGATATATAAACCCTGTCGATTGTCATCAAAGTTTATGCCTAGCTCCTGTAATTTTTCTTTTGCTAAATCATCTTTATAAGTCGCAATATTGTCAGTCCATACTTCCATATGAACATCGACTTCAGCTTTTAATAATCCTTCGTGTAGTACTGTTGAACTACCGCTAATTTCCCTGAAACTATCGTAGTCAAACGCTGTTTCTGCGATAAATCCTGCAACAGCATTATGAAATTTAGCACTATCCCAGCCAGCATCAGCAAACACAATTTCTTTTTTTTCAGAACCACAAGCAGTTAAACTAACCACAATTGTAATTACTAAAATAAATAAAGTAATAATTTTTTTCATTTAATTCTCCTCTTACTACATAAGTAACAACTTTATTATAACACTAAGTTGTTACTTATGTCAATAAACAAATTGAATTTTTTACCAATTGAATTAATTAAAAAACGCTATTTATTAAAATATAACAATTTTAATAAATAGCGTTTCCATTTTTTTACGATATATTTAATTAAGGATAAATGAAGTTATTTACTCTATCATAGCAGTTTTCATCACCTACAAAATACAGCACATCACCCTTTGTAAGTACTGCATAAGGGCCAGGCGACATCATTAACGAATTTGATCTTTTAATTGCAATTACCGTTGCAGAAGTATTGTGCCAGAAGTTAATTTCAGATAAATTTTTTCCTAAGTATGGAGTTAACTCGTTAATTGAAATTTCAAAAGGAACAAATGGATTAATTGATTTTAATCGATCTGTTTTATCAATTAACTTAATTATCTGTGTTTTGAAGTTTTTATTTTCTTCTTCTTGTTTGTGAATAGTTTTTAATATTTCATTTTTCAATTCGTTAACAGTTTGAATATCAGTGTATTGTTTTATAAACTTTATCGCATTTTCACAAGAGGTAATGATAACTCCACTACCTTTGGTCGCTTCAACAATATTCATATCAGACAAAATGCATATTGCCCTGCGTGCAGTTTCTGGCGATACGCCATACTCACTTGCTATTGCTGACCGTGCAAATATTTTATCACCTTGTTTATATTTACCGTTTGCTATTTTTGATGCAATATCAGTGGCAATTTGTTGGTATCTTGGACTAACAATTTTGATTTTTTCATCCATATGTTTTAATTCCTTTTATAAATATTCATAGCAACACATATTAATATGTTGCACAAAAAACTATACCATATACTAATAAATTATTCAAGCTGTATGCATGCTTCATTTTTATTCTTTCTAATAAACAACATTGACAGAAGGTAGGTAACATAGTAAAAAGGGAAGAACCGCATTGTTGAAACGGCTCCTTACGGCACAAGGGGAAGTGGAACGTACCTGTTATAAATGCTACAGTGTTTCCTTTTTTCATTGGGAAAAAAATTATAGACATATTGACATTTATCTATATTAAGCATATTATGGATATAGAAACATATCTATATAATAGATAAATATAAATAACCGTAAGGAGAAACTAAAGATGAGTTATGCAGATTATGTATTAATATTTAAAGCGTTGGCTGACGAAACACGATTAAAAATCGTTTCAATGCTCTCAGAGGGAGAACTTTGCGCATGTAAAATTCTAGAGAGTTTTAGTATTACTCAACCGACATTATCATATCATATGAAAATATTGTGCGATAGCGGTCTTGTTGAGAGTAAGCGTGATGGGGCTTGGTTGAGATATTCACTAAATTCAGAAAGCTTTAGGAAAACAAGAGATTTAGTTATCGATATTACTACTACTATTGATAATAATAGTAGTATAGATAATAGCGAATGCAATAATGATTGTTTAGGAGATGATAAATAATGTTTATCTTTGAATGGCTCAATGACCAGTTACTTAAAATGGTATGGCTCTCAGATTCAATAAAATTACTGGTAGAAAATGTTTTTGGTCTTGACATTAAAACAAGACTTGGTGGAAGTGTCCATTTTTTCATATATGATGTAGTAAAGATATTTATACTTTTATCTGTTTTAATCTTTATAATTTCATATATCCAAAGTTTTTTTCCACCTGAACGAACAAGAAAAATACTTGGAAGATTTAGCGGAATAACCGCAAATATTTTAGGTGCATTATTGGGTACAATAACTCCATTTTGCTCATGTTCTTCAATTCCGTTGTTTATAGGATTTACAAATGCAGGATTACCGCTAGGCGTGACGTTTTCATTTTTAATTTCTTCGCCTCTTGTTGATTTAGCGTCAGTTTTATTACTTGCCAGCATTTTCAACTGGAAGATTGCTATTGCATATGTAATTGTAGGGCTTGTACTCGCTGTAATTGGCGGAACAATTATTGGAAAAGCAAAACTTGAGAAATATGTAGAACCATTTGTTTTCAGCAATAAAGTAATGGGCATAGAGCAAGAGGAACTGACAAGACGAGATAGGGCTGTTCTTTCAACACAACAGGTTTGGGGAATTATTAAAAAGGTTTGGTTATATGTTCTAATCGGTGTAGGAATTGGTGCTGCAATCCATAACTGGATACCTCAAGATGTAATTTCAGCTGTATTAGGTCAAGATAAATGGTATTCCGTATTGCTTGCAACAATAGTCGGCGTTCCTATGTATGCTGACATATTTGGCACACTTCCAATTGCTGAGGCTTTGGTTTTAAAGGGGGTAGGTCTTGGTACTGCACTTTCATTCATGATGGCAGTAACTGCACTTTCACTTCCATCAATGGTTATGCTTAAAAAAGTTGTAAAAGCAAAGCTATTAATTATTTTTGCAGGAATTGTAACAGTAGGAATTATAATAATTGGATATGTTTTTAATATGTTTGGGTATTTATTAATGTAGTTTTAATTAAAAAATATAGTGAAAGAGGTAATTATTATGTCAAGGACTTGGTATCCTGTAATTGACTAAATGGTAATGGAGGTTATTGTTGTGGATGAGAAATATGGCAAAACAAGTAAGAAATTAAAAATAGCTATTGGCATAATGATATTATTAATAGCATTATATATGTTCTATTTAGGATTTTAAGGAGGAAATTATATTATGATTATTAAAATTTTAGGTTCAGGGTGTAAAAGCTGTATTGCTCTAGGAGAAAACACAAAGGAAGCTCTTAAGGAACTAGGTATGGAAGCAGAAATAATTAAGATAACTGATTACGCTGAAATTGCAGCATTTGGAGTAATGTCAACTCCTGCAATTGTTATCGACGAGAAAGTTGTTTCTTTTGGGAAAGTATTAAAGCCAAAGGAAGTTGCAAAAATTATTGAAAAAATTATGAAGTAACTTAAAACAATAGATGCATTTGTATTAGCTATATTTAAAGCACTTTAAGATGAAACAAGACTTCAAATATTATCGTTAATTTTAAATAGCGAGATGTGTGTATGTGAGATAGAAAATTGTCTTAATTTGACACAATCAAATCTTGACTCAATTTCTAAAAGAGTAATTGAAAAGACAATAAATGAACTTTCAAAAGATGTTACAACTATAATTATTACACACAGACTAAGTACCATTATGCGTTGTGGAAAAATCAGCTTCCTGAAATCAAGCAGGTGTTGTAGTTGTACGTGAAATTATATTTGACATAAAAGATATTTCTAATAGTCTAGAAGTTATGAGTAAAAAAGATTCATCACCAAATGA
>JBAQWI010000335.1:0-2832 GCA_049298835.1 Oscillospiraceae bacterium | reverse complement strand
CTTTCAATATGGTGTGACGCTGGATATGTGCTCCCCCCTATTTTTTAAGGCGTGCGCTAAAGCGTACGGCATAAAAAATAGGTACCCATCGCACCGCGGTGTCGCGTCCAGCTTAAATGATATTGTTAAGTTTTGCTGCGATTTAGCTTCTAAGAAAAAAACTAAAAAGATTTATGGAGAGTCCGACTTTTTAGCTTCATTTTTAAGATAGTTATTGGGGTCAACTTTCTCTTTAACTTCGTAGGTTACAGCTATCGCCATCATTGCTTCTAATGTAAATCTACGCCAGAATTTTACGAATGACATATAAAACGTAAAGCTTAGTATTGATAAACTAATAAAAATAATAATTAAAACATGGTAGCTCAATGATGTAGCAGATACATGCAATAAAGCTGCCCAAAAGAAAAAGACCGTTATCATAGTCATTGTTCTCAGAAAACCGTATATCGCTACGTAATTTTGCATTTTAGGGAAATGGTTTGGCGCAGTTTCTACTGCAAAATGATACGCAAATCTAAAAAAATCTGATCTACTTGAATGAGTATTTTCTGGATACTTTGATAAGCCTGATTTATCTAAAATCAGACTATCCATTTTTACTTTAATCGTCGCAATAAGTAAGTCATCTAGTGCGTGCGCGTAAGTAGCTCTATACTTTAGAGTTAAATTTAATATAAACTCAGTTAGTGATATAGGTGTTAAAAGTAAGCCGACTATAAGTCGCACAAAACAATTTATAGAAAAATATTTATCAGGTTTAAATCCAAGTAAATATTTAGATGGATAACCAATAGTCCAAACTGTATATTTTTCAATAAATACAGATGAAATAAAGCTCAAAAGATGTCCTGTTGTATAAGATGCTAATACAAATGGAACATATAATTGTCGCTTCTCAAAACTTAATGCCTCAATAATATCTCCATTTAACTCACCTGCATGAGCCAACAGAGCCATGAAACTATAAATAAAAATTGCGCCAGGCGTAAAATATCCCAAAAAGTCATATAAAGAAAACGGATTCTGTTTTAACTCCAATTGATTCACCTATGTTTTAAGATAACTCTAAACTAGAAAAACTTTAGTATGTAAAAGATTTGAATACCTATGCATGTTTCTTTGGTACAAAATAAAGTGATGTCCCCACTGCCCAGTCTGGTACTTGCACAATAGCCTCAGGGCGTAAAACTCTAACTAATGGGATTACATTCTCAGGCTTTGAGGGCTGCCTGATCGCAATATCAATACCTTGCTTGAGAAATTCACCACGATAACGATAGAACGTAGCTTTAGGATACATTGCGCGTAAATCTACGCCATCTTGCCATAGTTTATAGACCGCTATTAAACGCGCTGGAAGGCCTTCTAAATTGGCCGGTGTGATATTGAACTGTTCAGACATATTAAGGCTTCCTATGTATGACATTAGCTGTTCAAAGGGCGTATTATCATTCCATTGAGCAGCAACAGATAGTTGTTTTTCTTTTAATTGGATAGCTCTAAGAGTGAGTTCACCACGAAGCTTATTATCTGCGTAATCAATTAAATTGTCACGTTGTTCAATATCAATCGGTAATTTGTGGCCTTTAGCGGCAATTTCATCACCTTTAGCATAAAATTTCCCAGACCAGCGTCGTGAGTTTTTTCCGAAATACAATGTCCCACCAGTGGTTATGGGTCTGCCATGACGACTTTTAGATTGCATTTCAGCGGCTCTTAACCAAGCATTAACATCACCTCGTCTTGGTAACTCCCACATTGCAGTGCAGTCAACTCTTTTCAGTTGATACAAGCCTTTTCGCCATGCTTGATAATTGTCTTCTGTAGGTGTTAGTCCAAGGATCGGTATTAGTTTATGCATGACTGCTTCAATTAATCCGATTAAATCATTAGTACCAAACATATTATGGCCTTGAAGCCATTTAGCTGGGTTTCCATCAAGATAAATATAGTAATTATCTTCGGATTTGATATTAATATTTGATTCGTTTGAGCCACGAACTTGATGTTTTTTTTCAACACGCCACTCTATTTCACCATCAAGATCAACCGATGAAACAGAACCACCAAAAATTTTTTCATCATGGTGGCAGGGGATAATTGCAGTTACCCAATCAATCATTTTGACCACCAAAAACTTGTGACCAATTTGTGACCAAAATGTGGCTAACTACAGACAAAAAAAGACCACCCCAGACGGAGTGGTCAATTTTCACGATGCTCTCAAACCTAGCATTGGTGCTGGTTTTGAGTGGTTTAGAGTAGTCTAAGCCAAATCGTTGTTTGGTGGTGAAAGAGGGACTTGAACCCTCGACCCCAGGATTATGAATCCCATCATCAATGTATATGTAATATCATCTTTGCAACAAATAAACCCCTAATTTATTGATTTTTCTCACATTTTTATTTTGTACTTGTTGCACAATTTGCTTAATTGTTGCACAATTTCAAATTACGCGAGATTGAAAGTTGTGTTCAGGGTTGTGCTCAGATAAAACAGTATAAACAGTTTTATTATCAAAATTCAATCAACTGATAACAACTATAATTCACCATTAACACATTTTGGTTAACAATAAAAATGGCATCTCATACTGTATCAAAATTTACTGATAACTTAATTAAAGGTTTAAAGGCAGAAGATAAAAAGTATGTCGTAAGTTGTAACAGTTTGCAATTAAGAGTTTTCCCAACTGGCGTTAAATCATGGTGTTTTGGTTATAAGATAAATAAAAAAAATAAGTATTTATCTATTGGCCAATATCCTTTAGTAAATTTATCGGAAGCCAATCAAGCGGTATTAGAAGCTAAAAAAGCATTGGCTAATGG
>JBAQWI010000334.1:0-2494 GCA_049298835.1 Oscillospiraceae bacterium | reverse complement strand
CTATTACTTCCTTCTCTCCATGACTTGAAAACAATTGGTTGGCATATGGGTGTGCCTCTGAATCGCTGCCATATATTCTGCTGCCCTTAGAAGTATCTGTCCTTTATATATTCTTTATTTCGCCACTAGGGCAGAGAAAAAAAAACAAAAAAAAAACAAGCACAATACAGCAAGTGAACAAGAAAAAGAAAATTAAATTAATTAAATGAAAATGTCCAATCAATATGCCCTACAGTATACAACCAAACTATGATGTCAGAATAAAAACTAAAAAATTGCATACATTGCAAAACAAAATTGTAAATTGTAACATGAACTATTTTAACTTGGTTACAAAACAATCCCAAATTTTATTTCTATATTCGCTAGGAGAGTCACTTTGAGTTATGTTAACCGTTTGTATCAAAACATTTATTTCCTGAACAGTAAATTGAGCAAATATTATGGCAATACACGAGTTTTCAGATTTGCCCAAGTTATGCAAAAATTTTAGTTTTCTGTTAAGCCATTCGAACCTTAAAGGCCAAATATTAAAGTAGTACATACACCATGCAATAACATTAGAATTGTATGTTTTGAAAATTTTACCAAATGCTCTTTGCAGAGGCTTGTCAAGAGATTTCTGCATTGTAGCATTAAGGTCAATTGCTTCCAACCCATACAACATGCCAGGCAAGCAAAAACTTTTTACCAGAGACAAAATGACAGTTTCGCTAGATCTGTGAATTTTAGAATAAATATCATTAAATGATCTGTAAAATTTAGCTCTGCAGCTTTTCAAATCAATTGTCAATTTATTTGATGTTTTAAAATGAATCCCAAGATAAGTTATATTACAATCCCATATGATTTCTTTTGAATCAACAGTCAATTTAACACAGTTTGCATCAACATTTTTTTCAATTCTAACACATTTGCTTTTGTTAACATTAATTAGCATATCAATTTTATTTAATTCCTTCACACATATATTAATTAAACATTGCAAATCTGTTATAGATCCAGACAGTAAAACCAAATCATCAGCAAACATAAAGACAGACATAGGAAATTTATTTACATGACACCCTAAACCACTTTCTTGCAAAGATAATATAATACTATTTACATAGACTCCAAACAGGATAGGAGAGAGAACACCTCCTTGCCTCACTCCAGCACTCAACTGTATAATGTCTGAGAAAACTCCATTCCATTTAACAATAGCACAAGCATTTTTATACAAATCATATAACAGACAAATAATATTTACAGGCAATTTACGATCAATTAGTTTACAAAACAAAGAAAAACAGTTTACTTTATCAAATGCTTTTGCTAAATCCAGAGTGCACATACTCACAGTCGAGTCATTTGAAACATAATGATTTATAACCGATTTAAGACTATAGATATCCTGACTACAACTAGATTTGAAGCCAAACTGGTTATCAGATGTAAAAAAGTATTCTCCAAAGTTAGATAAAATACATTTTTCAAATATTTTGGACACTATGGGACTAATTGTAATCCCTCGAAAATCAGACACATTTAAACATTTACTGTTACAGCTCCCCTTTGGAATTGGGTGAATTATGCCAAAACCAAACTGAGGTGGTACATGACCTGACAACAATATTAGATTGCATAAATAAGTGATGACCAAAATTGTCGATGGATGACAATGCAACAAGTGTTCCACAGTTAAACCATCTGGACCTGGCGCCTTGCCAGTTTTTAATTCAGCTATTAAAAGACTTACAAGCTCAACACTGAAAAATTTATTTGCATCAAAGTGATCACCAACATAATTAGTAAACCTTTCCAAAAATTCTAATTTTAGCTGTACAAATCTTTCGTTGGAGTTGGGTTGGCATACATTTTCAAAGTATTTCTCAAATTCTTGTACAATTTCACGTTCATCAGTTTTACCATTTATAGGCCAACACTGTTTACTTTTATTTTTAAATTTCAAATTCCAAGTTTTCCAAAACGAATTAATATCTTTTGACATAAGAGCATCATGCAGGTCATTAGATATCTCAAGCTCACTATTACTTTTAATTTCTTTAATACGCAACTTATATTTTAACTTATCATTTCTGTACTTTTCATAAATTGGCCCTGATCTTGGTCTGCCGGCATCCTTCCACATATTATGAGAAAATATGGAGTCATTTTTTAAACAATTTAACTCTTCTGTCCACCAGTGGTTACGTGACTTACTGACAGTTTTCGACATTGTACTGTTGGCTGCAGAGCCAAGGGCATCAATCAACATTGAATAATATTTATCTATTGTATGTTCAGCAATTTTGTTAATAATACTTCTATCACTTATTTGAAGATTTTCTTGTTGGGTCACATTTACAGAGACAGGAACCGAAATCAGTTTATCATTAACCAGTTTATCATATAAAGGTTTAAGTTCAATCAAAATTTTTTCTACATACACCCTAGTCTGTTCATAATAATCTGGCATACGGGTTAACCTGATATAAACCGAATAGTAGTT
>JBAQWI010000333.1:0-1719 GCA_049298835.1 Oscillospiraceae bacterium | reverse complement strand
AACTACTGGAATTTATAAAATTTTATCTAGCTCGGCGATGTCAGAGAGTTCTATTGAATGGTTTTTGTTCATCTTATTTAAACATTACTAGTGGTGTTCCTCAAGGATCTATCCTTGGGCCGCTTTTTTTTCTTATTTATATAAACGACTTAATTGAGAACATTGAGAGTGAATCTTTTCTATTTGCAGATGATGTTTCTTTGCTTGCTGTTTGTGACACTTGGGAAATCTGTGAAACAAAATTAAATAATGATCTTAACATGCTTTATAGTTGGTCTACACAGTGGTTGTTAACTTTTAATACCTCTAAATCATACTATATGTTAATATATAATCTAAGTAAAATAAATAATAATATTCACTTAAATTTAAAATTAAATCAAGTAAATATTAATCAAGTTGCTATGCATAAACACCTAGGTGTAGTCCTAAATGAATCTCTTGGTTGGACAGATCATGTTGATCACTTTATAAGCGGGTGTCAAAAAGACTTGGCCTTTTGTATAAAGTTAGAAATAATTTATCGAGGATAACTTTAGTAAAGTTGTATAATGGATGGATTAGACCCGTATTAGAATATTGTTCTCCTTGCTTTGATAATTTGACATTGGTGGACTGTAACAGGTTGGAGAGACTGCAGCGTAGAGCAGCGATCATTTGCACAGGAGCTCTTTCTAGGACAGAGACTAGTTCTCTCTTGGCTGATCTGGGTTGGCAACGGTTATGTGATAGGCGTTCCTCTGCTAAACTAATATTAATGTATAAAATATTAAATAATTTAACTCCTGATTATCTACGTAATGATCTTCCTTTGATAAATAATGTGACTTTATCTTTAAATCTTCGTAATTCATGGCAAATTCGTGCTCCCAGGTGCAGGACTACGAAATTTAAGAAATCTTTTTTCCCAATGACAATTGATAAATGGAATAGAATCATTAAAAATCCTAAAATAAATTTAACATCGTTAAACTCGTTTAAATTATCATTAATCAATATTGGTATTGGAATTAATAGGTCATCATTATTTAATGCACTCTCTGGACCTTGTGCTAGATCATTGACACAGATACGACTGGGACTAAGTAAACTTAGAGGTCAGTTGTTTTCCTATAATATTACTGACAATCCAATATGTCCTTTATGTCTTGATGCCTTTGAATCTGACATGCATTTCTTTTTTGAATGTAATGCACTTAATGATGTGCGAGTGAGTTATTTAAGTAAAGTTAAAATGTTTGTTCCTAACTTACATGTTTTTGATAAAAGGGAAATTTTAAATTTATGTGTGTCAGGTGATGAAAATTTGGACTTTCAAACTAATATATTATTGCTTCGATGTTCTATGGAATATATAAATAAAACTGAACGATTTTCTGATAGATATTGATGTAAATGCTTCTATTGTAGTAATATTTCTTTTTAGGTTATTATGTTAGGTTATTATCATTGTTGTTACTATGTTTATTTAATCTTGCAATGGTTTAGTTTTTCTTTGATATATGGTTTAGTTTTCTATTTTCATTTTTATTGTTGTGTAATACAGCTCTGTTTATTTGTAAATGTTCTGCACTTTGTGCACCACGCCTGGCTTTATGACTTTATAGTTGTGCCGGGCGTGGTTAAACAAATATGTTTAAATAAAAAAAAAATTCGTTCCAGATCAAACCCAAAAAATTAACTCTGTATACAGCACCGGGTCATGCTGGGACCCCGCAC
>JBAQWI010000332.1:0-2083 GCA_049298835.1 Oscillospiraceae bacterium | reverse complement strand
CCTTGGAAACGTGTGTACTTAACCTTTTTATATGTTCGGAATAGTTTGTCTTAGTTTATCTTGATCTTAATGTTGTCCACTGTGTTCCGGAACCTCCCCGCTGAACCTTAGGAGATACTTCACCCCAACCGTCTAACCCCAAGTTATTATGCTCGGAATAATAGTCTACGTCACTAACATCATGATTTTGTGGAGTACCATAGGTATTGCATGGATTTGCTCTTCCCCAAACCCAGAAATTTCTCCATTCATAAGCATATTCTACTAATCCATCACATCGTAAATTAGCAATTTGGCTTGGAAAAATATAACCAGAAACGCCTGATTCGGGTATTATCATATCGGCCCACGTATAAGCTATTGCATCATCATTTTCTAAATCACTACAAGTAGCGAGAATATTATTCTGCTCTGTCGTTGTGTCTACATCGGGATGTGCATAACTTCCATAATATGTTTCGGAGTCTATAAATTGGTCCATTAAATTTAATTCTACAGAAGCATCACCGCCAGGCATTTCATATGCAGTATAATAGTAATCATTTCCTACCCATACACCACCGTTATAAACACCAGCATGATTATATCCATATGCACCTGATCTATAAATTGCATCTGACAGATTTTCGCCACTTGGAAGAAATGCTAACGCCGATCCATTCAAACAAAAAGTGCTTAGAGTTGTTAATAGAGTTGATAAACAAATTATTCCTTTTATACTCCTTTTCATTCTTAATCATCCTCCCATTTTTGATAATTGTTTGATGAGGGATTAGCCTGGATATTATTTAGTGCATCTTTAGCTTCGGCTATAACTTCTTGATCATTACTATTTTCAATTATTTGCAGCAATGATTCAGTAGCAGGTGAAATGTCACCAATTTTTGCAGCATTAATGCCGGATAAAATAATAGCTTTTGGTTTCTCTAAGTCTAACATTGATAAAATTGTCTTGTAATTTTTTTGAAGTGCACTTCTACAAATAAGAGTTTCATTATAGCGTTCATAATTTAATTCAATAGTTTTAACTGCATCAGTTCCTCCAATTATTCCCAGGGAATAAATTAAACGACTAAAAAGTTCGGGGTTATCTGTTTCATTAATCATGGTTATTAATTTGCCTGAATAGATATCTTTATTAATTTTGCTTTTTGCTGCTTCTATAACTGCATATCTTAAAGTAATCTCAGGATATGCGTTATAGTCTGAAAAAATTGTATATATTGTATTTTCGAAATTAGGGTCTTTTGTTCTCCTCATAGCAGTTAAAGCTGCTCCTCTTACAGTCGGTGGTGCAGTTTTATCATTAAATATTTGCATCAATTCAGATTTCAAATCTTGATTTGAATTATTTTGCTTTACGTAAGATCCCGGTTTACAAAGATTAAGCAAAGCATATCTTCGTATCGCTGCATTTTCCGTATTATCTTGTGCAATTGTAAGCATCGCATTTATACCTTCGTTAAGTTCATTACCCTTCATTTTATCAGAATGATCAAAAGAATCTAATATAAACATACGAAATATGGGATTATAACTTTTATCTAAAATAATACTGCAAACATCATCAGGAGATATATTATTTTCACTCCACATTTTTTCAAAGTAAGGAGAGAGCAGTAAGCCTGACTCATCTAAATGGCCTTGTTCACCAAATTCAGCAGCTATTTCAAAAAGTTCTTTTGGACTACGTTTTGATAAATAATCATGTATTTTCTTTGATTGCTCTACTCTATCCTCTATTTTTAGGCATAAATTTAGTTGTGTAGTATGTTTACGATTGGCAATATCAAATTTGTTAGGTGATATTTGACATGTACTTGCATTGGCAAATTGAATGTATGTGATAAGTAAAAATAAACTTATTGATAATACTAGTAAACCTTTTCGCATTATTATCCTCCTCCATCAAAGCTCATTATTATTTTACTAGTCTCTTTTTGTAACTAGTCAGGTTTCATACCTTTAAAATCACCGCTAATACCTATTAAAATGGGTACTGACATAGATAAAAAGCAGAATTGACTCAAAAAATGCTTCCACGTTTTGTGAATTATTTCACCTTCCTTCCTTAATGCTACAG
>JBAQWI010000331.1:0-5813 GCA_049298835.1 Oscillospiraceae bacterium | reverse complement strand
CTACAGCAGGGGGAATGATATCACCGAACAATACATCGTTTGTCCAATCGGTTACCCATGTACCTACTGTCGTTACAGAAATATAATACACCACAAACATAACTACAGCAAAAATAGGAATTGCCATCCAACGGTTAGTGACCACTCTATCAATTTTATCAGAGGCTGTCATTTTGCCTTTGCTTTTTTTAACATAGCATTTCTTAATAAGGGAAGATATATATGTATAACGCTCGTTAATAATAATGCTTTCGCTGTCATCATCCATTTCAGTTTCTATTCTTTTTATTATGGTTTCAACCTCTTGAGTAATTTTTATCTGACTTGCAATTTTATCATCACGCTCAAATAGTTTAATTGCATAGAAACGTTTTTGCTCGTCTGGAATACTATGATTAAGTGTTAAAACAATCTCACCGAGTGCTTTTTCAACATTTTCATTATATTTATGAATAGGGGAGGACTTAACATTCTGTCGAGCAACTTCCACAGCCTTTTGAGCCGCTTCAGTAATACCTGTTCCTTTTAATGCTGAGATTGTGGTAACTACGCAACCAAGTGCTTTTGATAACTGTACAATATCAATCTTATCACCGTTTTTGTCCACAACATCCATCATATTAACAGCAACTACAACAGGAATACCTAGTTCTAAAAGTTGTGTGGTTAAATATAAATTACGCTCGATATTGGTACCGTCAACAATATTTAAAATTGCATTAGGTCTTTCGCCAATGAGGTAATTTCTAGCCACGACCTCTTCTAATGTATAAGGTGAGAGGGAATAGATACCAGGTAGGTCCATGATGACTACATCTTTATTACCTTTTAGCTTACCCTCTTTTTTTTCAACTGTAACACCAGGCCAGTTTCCAACAAATTGATTAGAACCTGTTAGTGAGTTAAATAGTGTGGTCTTACCACTGTTTGGATTTCCTGCAAGTGCAATTTTAATTGGCATATTTTTGCCCTCCTTATTAAGTTAAGCTGGTTTAAAAGAAACGCCCTACTAAGTAAATAGTTAGTTTTGACTAACTAACGCCTAGTTAAAATGCAGAGAATAAAACATCTCCGCTATTTGGAATGGTCAAGTGCATTTCCTACACTATTTCAATTATCATAGCATCTGCCTTACGTAAAGACAACTCATATCCACGCACGGTTACTTCAATCGGATCTCCAAGTGGTGCTACTTTACGCACATAAATTTCCGTGCCTTTGGTAATCCCCATATCCATGATTCTTCGTTTGATTGCGCCTACGCCTGTCAGCTTTGAAACATTGACCGTTTGGCCACACTTTACATCTTTTAGTGTTTGCATTATGTATCATCCTTTCTATATTGAAGATATTCTTTAACTATCACAGATGGGGTTAAATCATAATCCTATTTGCCATTTCACTGCTGATAGCTATTCTTGATTCTTTTACATTAACAATGATATTTCCACGATTTTCGGAGATAAGCGTGACATTTCCGCCTACAACAAATCCGAGGTTTTCAAGGAAACGTCTTGTTTCATCTTTGCCACCAACCTTTTTAATAGAGTTTATTTCGCCTGCTTTTGCCATAGTTAAAGGCATAAGTATCACTCCTCGCTTATTTTAAATAAATAGATACATACTAATCCAATAGTTAATGGTTAGCAGTTACTAACCATTAACTAGGTTAGCATAAACTAACTAACTTGTCAATAGAGTTTTTTAACTTCTGCGTTGCATCTTAAAAAAATATATGATATGATAAATTAGTATTATTTTACCGTTTTGGAGGTTGTGAATTGAAAATACAAGAATCTGCAGAAAATTATTTGGAAACAATCTTAATACTTGGAAAGAAAAACAGTTCAGTTCGTTCCATTGATATCGTCAATGAGCTTGAATATTCCAAAGCAAGCGTTAGCATTGCTATGAAAAATTTACGTGAAAACAACTATATAATAATTGACGGTGACGGATACATTACGCTGATTGGCGAAGGGCTTAAAATTGCTGAGTCTATGTATGAACGCCACACCCTACTTTCAGATTGGCTCGTGTTCTTAGGTGTTGATAAAAAAGTAGCAGCAGAAGATGCCTGCAAAATTGAGCACGTTATCAGCGTGGAGAGTTTCGAGGCAATTAAGAAACATACAAATGAGCAAAATGAAAAAACATCTTACAGATAGAATTGTTTTTGTAGTTTTACTACATTAAATTGTGTATAAGAAATAAGTAACAGCACCCACTTAATCTAGTGATGTGATATAAATATGGTAGACACTGTTTTTGTGTCTACCATCACTTAAAACGTTCAACTTATTTTTTTACATAAAAATGCACCCCAAAAGTTATACATGAAAGAATGTGTATAACAAAAAGAAGTGCATTTTACTTGGATTAATGGTAATTTGTTTTGCTTGTTTTAACAGTACATTCCGTTTTGAGACATATAGTTGTATATTTTTTCACCATGCTCTTGCTCTTCTTTTTGGATGTGATTTAACACTTGTCGAATATTTGGATCTTTAAATTCAAATATTGCAGTATTATAGGTTGATGAAACATACTTTTCGGTAGACAATGCATCTGTACATAGGAATTCGTCTTTTTGCTTGTCTATTGATGAATACTGTGCTAAATTATTTTGTGCTGGTTGATTTTGTTGCTGTGGTGTGCTTTGTTGTGCATTTACATTTGGTACGGTGCCACTGATAATTTGATTAATTGTGTTTAAATGCTCTTGTTCTTTTTGACCTAATGATTGAAATAGTGATTTTAATTCAGGATTACTTGCTTTATTAGAATATTCATCATATTTTTGTATGCAAATCTCCTCGTGCTTCTTTTCATCCTGCAATAAACTATTTTCTTTTTGTGTCAATGTTAACATAATTATCACCTCGAATTTATTATGCTACAAAAGTATTAAATTATTAATATAAAAAAATAATTTGATACTAGGACTATAACGAGGTCATGCGTTGAAACAAGTTTAGAAAAACAAATTAATTTTCTGGTAAGTCTTTTATGTCAGTTTTGGGTTCATTCAAACCATTCTGATAAATTAGGCTTTTCATCTAATATTGATTCATACTGATTCTTAACTCCATAAATTGCATCTGGATCTAAAATCTTGTATCGTTCATATTTAGATTTCCTGTCTTCTGGACAAGCCCACCCATAATGCTTTAGGCGATACTGTGATGTGCATTTTGGCAGTGAGAGTATATTTATAGGTAATCTGCCACAATGTTGAGGAGTTTCTAACCATTTATATGCAAAGTTAGGCTGGAACCTCATCAAAAAAGGTCTATAATAATTGTGTGCACACCAATATTGATCTTCTCTGTAATGATTTTTATCCCACATATCATACAGTCTAAATAAGTACACATCAATATTCTCTTGATTAATCAAGCTTTTTATATTCTCATAAAAACTATTTTCAAATATTTCGTCTGCATCAAGGTTTAAAATCCAATCTGGGTTTGTTTTTATTGTTTCACTCCATTGCTTTTTCCTTAATTCAATCTCATTTTTAAACATTGATGTTTCGTTTTTAACAATGTGTAAGGGAATATTAGGTAACATTTGATGGCAAATTTCAATTGTATTATCTGTGCTTGCATCATCTATTATCACTGCTTCATCAATAACACCATTAAGTTTAGCTAGAACATCCTTTAAGTATCTGCCACTTTCATTTTTTACTACCATAGAAAGTGTCAGTTTATTGCCCTGCGATTTATATTTTCGGACAAGTTGTTGTGTTAATTGACAGCTTTTAATATAATTAGCAACTCCATCTAATTGATTTTCTCTGTAAATATGATAGGCAGGAAAATGAGTGTCAACAAAAAGATCAAGCCCTAATACAATTGCCCTTATACAAAAATATCTATCTTCTCCTGGAAAAGTAATGTTTTTTATCGGTGTGAAATTAACACCACTTAATAACGCTTCTCTGCTTATAAGCGTACAGGCACCAAGTCCTCCAACTTCATATAATCCAGGAACTTTTAAGTCGCTTATAAATTGATTTAAACGAATACTACTTTCTTCGTCTGAAATAGTTTCGCCAAATTGTTTTGGTACTAAATCATATTTGTCAAACATCCATACATTAGGGAGCAATGGACCATTAATTAGCCACTGTGTCCAAAATATTTCAGATACTATGTTTTTTTGTTTACTTTTAAGATGTTCGATAAGAAATGGGTGAATTACGATGTCAGAATCAACAAAGAATAGATAGTCATACTTTTCTTGGATTGCGTGGGTAATTATTTTGTTTTTAAAATCAATCACTTTTAATATGATATTTTTACTCCATCTGTGAGTGTTATCATCACAAATATAGTCTGTTGCTTTTTCTCCCACTAGAATTGTGGTATTCTTATTCCTAGTTTGAAATTGTTTAAGCAATTCACTTGACTGTTCATCAATATTATCATCGACAAAAATGAAGTCAATTGAAACCGTATCCTGAATGATATTTTCGATTGAAGCAAGAAAAGCCTTTAATATTGCAGGTTTCTGATGTACAGGGCTAGCTACAAGCACTCTTTTTTTATCCCAATTCGCCATGCCTCGTTTCAATGAATTGAAATACTCAGTATTTTGTTTCACCATAGGATTATCGGGCTTGAATGTTGAGGCTATGTTATTATACTTAATTGCCATATCTAGGTTTCCTATGTGAAAATAGCATGAACTTAATTCCATATTCGGTGTAAAATCATAAAACTCATGTAAAAGAGAACCCCATTGATTTGAAGGCTTTTTGATTTTGCTTGCTATATCATACCAAAATATTGCATTTAAATAGTCTTTTTTTTGTTTATAGAAGAAACCCAATTGACAGCAAATTTCTGCTCTTGGTGAATCGTGTTCAAAGCTACTAAGGAGAGATTTTAAAACGTTTTTATCATCATTTAAACTTCTATAACAACTGGCGAGATCTATACTTGCGTCCATATAATTTGAAGTTAATCCTCCAGTAGTATTTAAAAATTGATTATAATAAACGATTGCCTCGTTAAAATGACCATTTAAAAATAATTCTCTTGCATAGTAAAATTTATTGCGATGTGACAGTTCTTTTCCTTGGGTAATCATTTTTTTGAATATTCTAAGGTTTCTATCGGTTTTTCCATGCATTCTCTTATGTGTAATACAGATATCAGTGTTCAGTATTTTTCCGCTTATTATTATGTATTCATGGATGGGATCATTCCACATGAACCCCTTTTCTCTTTTTAAGAGTCTTTCACGCATAAAGGTGCAAGTAGGATAATTTATATCATCAGAACCTAGATTATATTTCATCATTACAACATCAAAGGAATTATCAAAATTGTTCTTTAAATTTATGAGCTTTTGTCTGTCAGACTCTAAAAGCACATCATCTGAATCCAACCACAAAATATATTCTTTTGTGGCTTTTGAAAAAGAATAATTTCTTGCAGCAGAAAAATCATCAATCCATTTAAAATCATACACATTTTTTGTGTATCTTAATGCGATTGATTTTGTATTATCCTCTGAACCTGTGTCTACAATTATGATTTCATCAACAATATCACTGATTGAATCCAAACATCTCTGGAGAGTGTTTTCTTCGTTTTTAACAATCATGCAAAGACTAATTGTCATATGATGCCTACCTCTCTGAATTTTTTTCGATTATATTCAATAATGGAATCATTTGGCTTATACTTGGCTGCCAATTCATTATAATTAAAAGCTTCCTTAGATTCTCCTAGCTCATAATAACAATAGCATAGGTCAATGCAAGCGATAAATCCTCCCCACTCATAGGAATGCATTTC
>JBAQWI010000330.1:0-4852 GCA_049298835.1 Oscillospiraceae bacterium | reverse complement strand
CATCTATACATACTATCTTTGACATTGTCATTCCTCCTTATCCACGTTGTCGCCCTTGCTTTCAACGCCATCTTTCAGATTTTTTATAACCTTGTTTAAAAAAGACGGTAATGGAACTCCGATTTTGCCTAGGTTTTCAAGTATGGATAACAGTTCGTTTAGTGTCAACCATACTATTGTAAGCATACCAAAAAGCGAAACTATTGGAGTTTGAACAAACTGAGAACCCACGGTAATAATCAATTGATCTGTTATCAATGCCACAGCCACGGTGATACAATAGCCAAGTTTTTTTAGTATACCAAATATTCCTTTTTTTGAACTAAGCTTTCCAAAGTTCGCTGCTGCAATCACTCCAGAAATATAATCAAGAGCCATAGCGATTGCTAAAAAGACAAGCAATGGTGCAAGCATACCAAGCTTTGCAGCTATAAAACCTAAAATTCCAGCAATTGCAGCTTTTATATAAATTAATGTGTCTTGCATAAAATTAACCTCCTGTTTTTTACTCCTCTACTTATAGCAATTTTCTTTTTGTTAGTTGCCCTAATACGTGCAACTCAAAGAATAATAAATCTAGGCAATACATAATATGCATCAAATACAGTTAATGTTAGAATATCTGGACAAGTCTTGTAAATAATATTTTTATCTAAAATTTTTTGGAGGTCAATGTACATGAAAATTACTCCTACTGAGTATAGCGAGCTTACAAAACAAGCCTCGCCAAAGACAAAAAGCTACAAAACAATACCCTCTGCCTTTATTATTGGAGGACTCATCTGTGTGCTTGGACAACTATTGATGTATTTTTATGAAAAGCAGGGACTTACCCTTGAAGTTGCATCGACACTTGCATCTGTAACGTTAGTGCTTATTGCGGCAATTTTAACAGGGCTTAATGTCTATGATAACATCGCAAAACTAGGTGGAGCTGGAACGCTAGTTCCAATTACAGGCTTTTCAAATGCAGTATGTTCACCAGCCCTCGAGTTTAAATCAGAAGGACTTATTCTAGGACTTGGAGCAAAAATGTTTATTATCGCTGGCCCAGTTATCGTCTACGGTGTCCTCACTTCAGTTGGATACGGGCTCATTATTTATATTATGCAGTTATTTTAGAGGGGGGAATTGTTATGCCATCACAGAAACTATCACAAAACACATTTAAGTTAACCTCCTCTCCAAGCATCAAGGCGTTTGCATCTATTGTTGGGAAAAAAGAGGGTGAGGGACCTCTTGCTTCCTACTTTGATACGATTCACGAAGATACAACACTTGGCGAAGAAACATGGGAAAAATCTGAAAGCAAGCTACAAACAGATTCAGTAAATACTGCGCTTAGTAAGGCAAGCTTATCACCAAGTGAGGTCGACCTACTTTTTGCGGGAGATTTATTAAACCAATGCATTGGCTCAAGTTTTGGACTAAGAGAGCTAAACATTCCCTTTTATGGATTATATGGTGCTTGCTCAACAATGGCAGAAAGTCTAGGGCTTGCCTCAATTTTTGCTGACAACAATCTAGTAACAAATGCAGTAGCTGTAACGTCCTCACATTTTTGTTCTGCTGAAAGACAGTTTCGCTTTCCACTTGAATATGGAGGTCAACGCACTCCAACTGCACAATGGACAGTAACTGGGTCTGGTGCAGTGGTCGTATCTCAAAGTGGCAATCCCCCCTATATAAAAGGTGTTACTGTTGGTAAAATACAAGATTTAGGCATAAAAGATATCAACAATATGGGTGGAGCAATGGCACCTGCTGCTGCATATACCATTAAGCAATACCTAACCGATACTTGCACAAAACCCTCTGACTATGACCTAATTGTTACTGGTGATTTAGGCATTGTTGGATCCGATCTTTTAATTCAACTTTTAAAAATGGACAAAATCGACATCTCTAAAGTTCATAACGATTGTGGTAAAATGATTTTCGATGCGGACACGCAGGATGTTCATGCAGGCGGTTCTGGTTGTGGTTGTAGTGCATCGGTGCTCTGCTCCTACATTTTAAAGCAGGTACAAAGTAGCGTTCTAAAGGAAGTTTTATTTATTTCAACAGGCGCATTGATGTCGCCAACAAGTATTCAACAGGGTGAATCCATTCCAGCAATTGCTCACCTTGTTCATATAAGCAATTCAAAGTGGTAGGGGGATAATAAAAGTGGATTTATTTATTGACTGCTTAAAAGCATTTTTAGTTGGTGGACTTTTTTGTGCAATTGGACAAATTCTAATTGACTACACAAAGTTGACACCCGCAAGAATTTTAGTTTTCTATGTATGTGCAGGAGTTGTTCTTGGTGGAATTGGCGTATATGGTCCACTTGTAGAGTGGGCAGGTGCAGGTGCTAGTGTTCCACTAACTGGCTTTGGTTTTGCCCTTGCAAAGGGTGTTAAATTAGCTGTAGCGGAAAAAGGGTTGCTTGGTGCATTAACTGGTGGACTTACAGCAACCTCAGCTGGAATTGCTTCCGCAATTTTGTTTGGATTTATAATTGCAATTATTAGCAAACCCAAAGATAAGGCTTAACATGAAAAAACCTGCAAGATAAAATATCTTGCAGGTTTTTTTCTATTCTCTAATTTCTTTTTCTTTTTTTAACTTTTTAATTTTTTTGTTTATTGGTATGCTAATACCCAAAATAAATATTCCAAATGCAACACACAAACCACCAAGAAAGACATTGACATAATTTAATTCGCCAAAATGCAATGTTCCTATAGATAGATTATTGAAACCAATAACAAACTCTAGTAACATAATGGGATACCATAAAGTTAAAATACGTTTATAGTGTTTAATTTTAGAATCAATATCTGAGTAAATATCAAATTCACCGTCAGCACTCTTTTTGCGTAGGTATATCCAACGCATATATGATGCCACAAATTTCACATCATTTTCCTCTAGGAATTTAAGATATGCTATACTTTGAGCATGTGAAGGAAAATTCTCCAAAAGTTCCAAACGATAGGTAAATTCATTGTTTGGTGCGTCCTCAAATACATATCTACACCATGAATAATCTGTTAAAGCCATGCCCTTCGCTGACATTTCGTTAAGCCATTTTTCTTCTTTTTCATAATTGAAATATGGTTTGTGCACAATATATTTCACTATAGCCCACCCCCAACAATTTTTTTGCCATTTTGAATTAATTCCTCTAACCGAATGAGTTCACTATCCACAATTGATTTTCCTAAACTAGTAATCACATACTCTTTTTTTCGAGAATCTTTCTCACCCTCAAGATACTCAATCCAATTTTTTTCAAGCAAGGTGTTAATTGCACCATACAATGTGCCAGCGCCAAGATTAACACGCTCTTTGCTAAGTTCTTTTACATTTTGCATAATTCCATATCCATGCATTGGAGAATAGAGGGATAGCAGAATATAAAAAACAGCTTCTGTTAATGCACCTCTTTCTGAACTCTCACCCATTACTCCACCTTCTTTCATTACTACGTCTTGCGATGTATCGGTTGCCGTAACAGTATTATATCGCCTACCGATATAATTGTCAATAGGCAATTTTTAAAAAAAGCCTCATTTATAAATAAAAATATACGTGACAAAATATTGAGTGGATTAAATAGTTATATTGAACGCTTAAAAGGACATAAATACGACAAAATTGACGTAACAGGAAATTAGTATCAAGAACTTAACCAAACTCTTTCTAAGATCATTGACGCTGCTTTGTTAGTTGCGTGTTAGTTATCCACCCAATTTGACTATATCTCACTATGTTTAGACAAAACAAAAACCCCACAAACACAAGGTTTGTAGGGTTTGATAAAAGATAAAAACTATCTCTTTGAGAACTGTGGAGCACGACGTGCAGCTTTAAGTCCAGGTTTCTTACGCTCTTTCATTCTTGGGTCACGAGTTAAGAATCCAGCTTTTTTAAGCATTGGGCGAAGCTCACCGTCAAATTGTAGCAAAGCTCTTGATAGTCCGTGTCTGATAGCACCAGCTTGGCCAGTTACGCCACCACCATTTACATTGCACTCAAGATCAAATTTACCAACAGTATTTGTTAGTTCAAGTGGTTGGTTTGAGATTAACTTTAGAGTTTCAAGGCCAAAGTAATCATCAATATCTCTACCGTTAATGGTAACTTTACCAGTACCAGCATATACTCTTACTCTTGCAACAGAACTTTTTCTTCTTCCTGTTCCATAAAAATATGGGCGTGATTCGTACATCTAAATTGCCTCCTAATTATTAATTTATGTTTGGGTTAGTCTTAGAATTTGTAAACTTCAGGGTTTTGAGCTGCATTATCATGCTCTGCACCAGCATAAACTCTTAGACGACGAAGTTGTGTTCTGCCTAAAGTAGTATCAGGAACCATTCCTTTTACTGCAAGAGTCATAGCTCTTCCTGGATCATTTACCATCATGTCAGAGTATTTAATCTCTTTTAGGCTACCGATCCAACCAGTATGCCAGTAGTATTTCTTTTGTTGTAGTTTGTTACCTGTTAAAACGGCTTTAGCGCAATTTAAGACGATTACATGGTCGCCACAATCAGCGTGTGGTGTAAACACAGGTTTGTGTTTTCCACGCAAAATTGTTGCAGCTTTCACTGCTAGACGTCCTAGTGGCACATCAGTTGCATCTAATATATACCATTTACGGCTGATTGTTTGTGCGTTTGCCATAGTAGTTGACATATTCATATACCTCCAATTAGTTATTAACGTAATACCTATTATATCGGTAAGTCAAACTTTTGTCAAAGCCCAAAACGCTGATTTTTCAATTTAGATAGTATTATCTCTCGTTATCTCTTGATTATGCTCCTATTCTCTAAGTTTCTTACAAATGGTTTTAGTT
>JBAQWI010000329.1:0-2471 GCA_049298835.1 Oscillospiraceae bacterium | reverse complement strand
AGCATAGAAAATGGTGTTCATATAAACTACCGTAGTGTTATGGGCGTTGATATTCCAGAGGTTACTCTGACTTCTACCACAAATGAAAATCAGTATGGCTTTTTTGAGTCAAACTCCCAGTTTGATATTGCCTATTTGAATTTTAATAAAGCTAAGGATCTTACTGTTATTTTAGCTGAGGTAGAAAATAGCGTATATCGACTTGCTGATGCTATCAAGAAAACTCAACGTCGTGCAAATGCGCTAAAAAATATTAATATTCCACGTTTTGATGCTATCGTTAAATTTATCTCTGATGCTCTTGAGGAAAAAGAACGTGAAGAGTTCTCTAGATTGAAGGTTATAAGACATACCAAAGATAAAAATGCTGAATAATAACAAAAAAATCGCTACCGTTTGGTAGCGATTTTTTTGTTATTAAAATTAGTATTATGACTGCACATGAATGGTGCACGGGGCCGGAATATCAGTTGTCTTATAATATCCTATTGCTTTTTTTGGACAGCCAGAATGTGCAAGTCCACCACTTTCAGTACAATATGCCATCTTCACAATACCATCATCGTTTAGACTAAATACAGCTGGATTTTTACCTTTATGGACTTCTGTCATAATCTTTTGCCATACTGGAATATGTGCACTATATAATTTATCAGCAATAGCACTCTTGTTGTCATCATGCCCATAACGGATACCAGCAATATAGTAAGGTGTAGCACCCATAAACAATAAATCTTTTCTGTCATTTGAAGTACCAGTCTTACCGATTGTCTCCATATTAGCAATTTTAGCATTCCTACCAGAGCCGCCATCATTTACGACACTCCACAAGCCCTTATTCATAATATATGCAGTTTGTGTTGACATAACTTGTTTTTTACTTCTTGTAGTTGCATCAAGAATTACCTTGCCCTCAGCATCCGTTACCTTTGTATACATCTTAGGTTCGGTGAAATAACCACCGTTGCCAAAAATTTGAAATGCAGCTGTAAGCTCATCTAGCTTAAATCCACCGTCGCCCAATGCTAAAGTAGCTTCATTGGAATTTTTCGAAGGCTCAAGCCCAGTTATTCCTAACTCTTTGGTAATAAAATCAAAAGAAACCTTTGGGGTTAAATGATCACATAATCTAACAGGAATTGTGTTCTTTGAAACCTTTAACGCATCAATAATAAGTATTGGCCCTTGGTATCCCTTAAGATCACTGTCATAGTTTTTAGGATAATCACGTTCTATACCAGTTTTCTCATCTTTAATCTTTTTCACAGGGCTATCATCCATTATACTAGACCATGTAATTAAATTATTTTCAAATGCAGGTGTATATATTGCAAGCGGTTTTATTGTAGAACCTGCAGGACGGTTTGATTGTGTGGCACGGTTAAGTCCCCTGTCAATTTTCTTTTCGCCTTTTCCACCTACAATAGCACGAATATTGCCATCGTAATCTAAAATTACCATGGCCGCATCTGGAATATCCTCTGATTTTACATTTTTTACAGCAAACGTCTTTTCATTCTCAAAATACTTCTCCACAATGGATTGAGTTCTTATTTCCATAGTTGTATAAACTTGATATCCCCCTGTGTAAAGAAGTTGTTCAGCATGCTCCCTATTATAGTTAAATTCCTTACATAAATCAGTGATTATTTCTTCAATTACAGCATCAATAAAATAACTCTGTTTTTTATTTTTGATAGGTGTAGCTCCATCAGATACAGAAGCTTTTCCTGATATAACAAGTTCTTCTTTAATTGCAACGTCATACTCTGCTTGAGTGATTGTGCCAAATTCAAGCATTTTAGGAAGTGCAAATTTATTACGTCGTTCTTTATTTCCCGCTGGATTTGTTTTTGGATTCAGATTTGAAGGGCTCTTTGTTGTACTTGCAAGAGCCGCTGCCTCAGCATAAGTAAGCTCAGACACATCCTTGTTAAAATAATATTTTGCTCCTGCTTGAACACCACTTGCATAATGTAAACCAACATAGTTCAGATAGAGCTCCAGTATCTGCCCTTTGGAAGAATGCCTATCTAAATTCATCGACTGAACAATCTCTTGAATTTTTTTGTCAATTCCGCGATCTTCAAAGTCCCCGTTAATATTCTTAATCAACTGTTGAGTAATAGTTGATGCACCAAATTTGCTCGTAGCTAAATCAATGTTTAACATCCTAAGCATTTCATTAACAAAGGCTGCAAATGTACGTTTAAAGTCAACGCCCTTATGGGTATAGAAACGTTCATCCTCTGAATATACAAACGCATCTTGTACGTGTTTAGGAATTTCATCTATATCAACCCAAATACGGTTTTCACCTTTACGTAAACTCTGTACTTCAACATTTTCTCCGTTTTCATCAATGCCGTAAACACTTGATGTAAAGTTCATCTTGAGCATGTTTAAATTAATGGTCGCATCAGAGTCAATAAATTCCATTACATAGATAGTAAGAGCAGTACCAACGATAC
>JBAQWI010000328.1:0-5847 GCA_049298835.1 Oscillospiraceae bacterium | reverse complement strand
GAAGTTACACCTGAACTTGAAAACGTAAAGGTTGAGCTTGGATTTGCCCAGGGCGCACAAAGAGTTTTCTTAAATGGTGATGATGTGTCAGAGAAGATTCGCACACCGCAAATGTCAATGTACGCCTCAAATGTTTCCGCTATTCCTAGCGTGCGTGCGTTTTTATTTGATTTACAGCGTGATATTGCCAACTCAAATAACATCATAATGGACGGTCGTGACATTGGCACGGTCGTTCTTCCTAATGCAGATGTAAAGATTTTTTTAACTGCAAGCTCAACAGCTAGAGCAAAAAGACGCTATGATGAGCATACAAAAAAGGGCGGAACAGTAAATTTTGATAAAATTTTAGAGGAAATAGAATTACGTGATTACAACGATTCCAACAGGAAAATTGCACCTTTAAAACAGGCTGATGATGCAATATTAATTGATACAACGGAAATTGGCTTAGACGATTCTATTAAGCTTGTAATAGACACTATTACCCAAAAATTACATTAATTAAGGGGAGGAAATACATATGAGTTTTTATAAATTTGCTAGGGGAGTATGTTTGCTTGTAATGAGATTTGGATATAAGATCAGATTTTATGGTGAGGAAAATATGCCAACTAATAAGGGATATATCCTTGCATCAAATCATGTATGTAATATTGATCCGCTATTTATTGGAATTGCCTGTAAAAAAAATGTACGTTTTATGGCAAAGGCTGAGCTGTTTAAAAATCCTATTTTAGGCGCTATTCTGCATAAGGTAGGCACATTTCCAGTTTCAAGAGGAACTGGAGACCATAGTGCAATTGATAAGGCAATACAGGTTGTAAAATGCGGTGATGTTTTGGGTATATTCCCAGAGGGCACACGATCAAAAGATGGTAAATTAGGGCGGGCTAAGTCAGGTGCCGTTGTGGTGGCTGCAAAAACTGGGGGAGATATCGTTCCAGTTGGCATAAAACATGGTGAGAAAACCCTGTGGAGACGAAATGTTGACGTTTATTATGGTAAACCAATAACAAATGAAGAGCTTGCAATCACTGAGAATAGCAAAACTGAACTCAAAGCAGCAAGCCGTTTGCTTATGGAAAACATCGCCAATCTTTTAGGAGCTGAGCTATAGTGATTACTGTTGCAAAAACTGCTGGATTTTGCTTTGGAGTTGATAGGGCTGTAAACATCGTGTATGAACTTATAAAACAAGGAAAACAGGTTGCCACGCTAGGCCCAATTATTCATAATCCACAGCTTGTTGAGGAATTATCAAAAAAGGGTGTCAGGATAATTGATTTTTTGAGTGAAGCCAAAGAGGGGGAAGTTGTAGTAATTCGCTCCCATGGTGTTGCAAAAAATGTGTATGATCAACTTTTAGCTAATCAAACTGAATATGTTGACGCTACCTGTCCTTATGTTTCGAAAATTCATAAGATAGTGAGAGAAAACTCAAACGATGGAAAAATCATAATTATTGCAGGCGACAAGGATCATCCTGAGGTTTGTGGAATACAAGGACATTGCCAAACTTTAAGTTATGTTGTTTCAGATGAAGTGGAGCTTGCAGATTTATATCAAAATCTAACAGAACATGAGCGAAATAACTGTGTTTTAGTTGCACAAACTACCTATAATACAACTTTTTGGGATAAATGCATTGAAATTGCAAAAAAACTATATACAAACATAAAATTTTTTGGTACAATATGTAGTGCGACCAATGAACGCCAAAGTGAGGCTGCTAGAATTGCGACTCAAAATGATTTGATGTTAGTTATAGGTGGAAAACAGAGTTCCAATACAAAAAAACTTAGTGAAGTTTGTCAAAATTTTTGTACGACGATGCTACTCGAAACAAAAGATGAACTTTACAATATCGACATTAAGACTTATGGTAAAATTGGTATCACCGCCGGAGCATCTACCCCGGCATATATAATCAAGGAGGTTCTTAAAACAATGAGTGAAATTTTAAGAAATGAAGAAAACGAAATGGACTTCGCAACTATGTTGGAGCAATCACTGGAAAGTGAAAAAATATACAATGGAAAACGTGTTAAAGGCGTTGTAACTTCTTTTAACAACAGCGAGGTTCATGTTGATATTGGAGCAAAACAAGCTGGTATCATTCCTGCTGATGAGTTGACTGATGATCCAACACTAAAAATCGAAGACATTGTAAAAAAAGGCGATGAGCTTGACCTTTGTGTTGTTAAAGTAAATGACCAAGAGGGTATTGTTCTACTAAGCAAAAAACGTTGCGACGCTGCTGCTGGTTTCGATAAGCTAAAGAAAGCTTATGAAGATGGCACAATTTTAGATGGCGTTATCACAGATGTTGTACGAGGCGGTGTGCTTGTTTATACACAAAACACTAAGCTTTTTGTTCCTGCATCACAATGTTCAGAATCAAGAGTTGAAGTACTTGAGACACTGCTTAAAAAACCTGTAAAACTTAAAGTTATTGAAATTAACGAGCTACGCAACCGTGCCAAAGGTTCAGTTAGAGCTGTACACTCTGCTGAAAGAAAAGAACAACAATCTAAATTCTGGGACGAAGTTGAAGTTGGCAAAAAATATAAAGGTGAGGTTAAATCCCTTACTGCATATGGCGCATTCGTTGATCTTGGCGGAATTGATGGTATGATACATATCACAGAGCTTTCATGGTCAAAGATTAAACATCCATCTGACGTTGTAAAACAAGGCGAAATCGTTGAAGTTTATATCAAAGACGTTGATAAAGAAAAGAAACGTATCTCACTTGGATACAAGAGCACAGAGCAAAACCCATGGACTATGTTTGTTGCAGAGCACAATGTTGATGACGTTGTTTCAGCTAAAATAGTTTCATTCACTGGCTATGGTGCATTTGCTGAGATCATTGCTGGTGTTGATGGACTAATCCATATCTCACAAATTGCTAATAAGAGAGTGGAAAAAGTTGCTGATATTCTTAAAGTTGGACAAGAAGTACAAGCTAAGATTATCGAAATTGATGAAGATAAAAAACGCGTTAGCCTTTCAATGAGAGCACTTCTTTCAGAAGAAGAGCAAAAGAAAGACAGAGAAATTATGGACGAGGCTGTTGAGGCTGGTATCATAGAAGCTCCTGTAGAAGAAGCTATTACAGCTCCTGTTTCAGACGCTGAATAGTTAATTAAAAATAAAACGCTCCGATAATTTCGGAGCGTTTTTTCTGTGCACGAATAAATATTTACTTATTTGTAAGGGCGGTATTAACAAATTTATCTTTTTCCCAATGATATTTCATATCTACATTCTCTCCTTTTACATTATCGTAATAAACAAATCTAAACGAAGTGGGAGATGTTTTTTCTAGCTGTACAGAGAAATCACTACTTGAAATATACAGTGCACCGCCATCAATTTTAGATATGCTTCCTTTATCATTTATGGTAAAGATATGAAATAAATTACCATTACTCCCACCCCATTGACCGATGGTGAAATCAGGATTACCATCGTTATTGTAATCATCAAGAATCAAGGTGAAGTTGCCACCAAAGTTCTGCATACGATTTCCATCAAAGTAAAGTGGTAGGGAAGAAAGGACTTTATCACCTTTTCGGGATTGTAACTCAAAATAACCCTGATAATTTTTTTCATAAATTCCGCCACCAGCAGGTAACGTACTACCGTCGATATATTCTCCTTTTGTCATTACCAAGTCAATAGCATAATCAGATAAATCTGATTTACCACTTGCAATGGTGTAAGGAAGTTTTAGTTGTGGAGTTGACTCAACTGCCGGATATTTATCTCCTTTAATCTCATAAGTTCCACTCGTAATATCAGTGTTGATTTTAATTTTGTCTTCTCTCACAGTATGAGTTAAATACACAAGCTTTCCAAATTCATCTTCGCTTTTTGCAAATTTACTAATATTCTTATCTCTTTGTTCATTAGCCCAATCTCTAGTGTATTGGGTTAGATTATTATCAGTTTCTTTGTCTGAAATATTAAATTTTACAACATCTACATTTTCAATCAGTGCAAACATAATAAGTGCATTTCGCTCGTAAAATTGTGGCAACATGTAGTCGTAGTCACTTTGTTTCATTTTTGTTTTAAGGTATACAGTAATTCCAGAGGGTTTAGCTTTTGTATCTAACTCGAAATGGTCATAATTAACTCCGTTTATAAATTCTAGCAAATTAACTATTCCGCTAACTTTTGAATTATCGCCCACATACTCTGTTTTATACTGAAGGTATTGTTGTGCTAGTGTTTTTTGGGGAGTTTTTGGATTTATAATTAACCCAACTCCTACAATAATAACTGCAATCACCGTAATAATTATAATCCCAAATGCAGGTTTTTTATATTTCAAAATATTTTTTATTCTAAACTTCACATTGCTTTCGCCAAATGCTAGAGGAATTAAAGGCTTATTCTGCTTTGCAGAAAGTGAAAGCAAAGAGTTGGAATAACGACATCTTATGTCCTCATTATAGTATTTTATGACGCTTTCGTCACAAGATGCCTCCATATCCTTGGACATAAGAAAGTAACAAACCCATATAAGTGGATTGAACCAGTGCAAAATTACAACTAAAAATGCAATAGGCTTTATCAGATAATCAAATCGTTTGATGTGAGTTTGTTCATGTTTTAAAATGTAATCTAGTTCATTGTCTGCAATTTCTGTTGAAAGATAAATTTTAGGTTTCAAAAATCCCAGCACAAATGGAGTTTGAATATGCTGGGTTTCAAATATATTATCCTTTAAATGGGTAGCAGAAGAAAGACGCAATCTTAAACGAGTATAAGAAAATATGCTATATCCAAGTAAGACAACTATTCCAATAAGCCAAAGTATTGTACTGATTTTTATTACAATTCCAATTGGTGAAATGTTTGATGACTGGGTTGCATTGTTAATAGTTTGGCTGATAGCATTATTGATAGTATCATTTCCAATGTTTGTAATAGGGGTTTGTATTGAAATGATATCCTTTGAAATAGCGTTCGTATTGGAAATGAGCAAACTGAAAGCACTTTCAAATGAAAATGGGCAAACTAATCGAAACATGACAACAGACCACAACCCATAGGAAAATACCCTAGGTGCTTTTTTAAAGAGTGTCCTTACAAGAATGACAGCCAATGCTACGTAGCTTGCAGTGATGCTCATATTTAGTATACTAATGAACGCATTAGTCATTCTTTAAAACCTCCTTTGATATCATTTCTTGAAGTTCATTTAATTCTTTTTGAGATAATTTTTTATCCTGTAAAAATGTAGCTAAAAAGGTGGGTACCGAACCGTCAAACACTTTTTTTAAGAAACTATTTGCCTCATTCATTTTGCAATCCTGCGCCAATATTGCGGGGGAGTATCTAAAAGTATTTCTAACGCTTTTATCGACCAAAACAACATTTTTATCTGCAAGTCGTTTTAGTAGGGTCTTAATTGTGGAATAGCTCCATTGACTGTCTGTAAGTTGAGCCACGATATCACTTAGAGTAATATCAGAATTTTTCCAAAGTATCTGCATAATTTTCCATTCGGCTTCACTGATTGAGTAATTCATTTATAAGACCCCGTATCTCTATTTTATTAAAGTTACACACGTAGCTATGAGTTAAGTTTACAACCGTAACTTTAAAATGTCAATAGCAACATTGAAAATAATTGTAACTAATTTCCAAAATATTATTGCCATTTAAAATTTGTTGTGATACAATATGTTGTATAGAGAATAATTTTACATACAATATAATGTGTAAAACAACGTTAAAAAATAATAATGGAGGCTTTAAAATGAAACTTATCGATAATGCAAAAATGGTGATTGAAAAAAGATATCTAGCAAATGATGACCAAGGAAA
>JBAQWI010000327.1:0-2358 GCA_049298835.1 Oscillospiraceae bacterium | reverse complement strand
CAAAGCTGTGCTGTGTAGACCAAACTTCGACGTCTCCGACCGTGTGAACTCAGGACAATAGCGAATGACTTCTGCTCTCTCCAGTCCTCGGAAGATTGTCGACTATGGTGATTTCGTCACTGCAGGGATCCTCGATTTCATGGGTTTCAACTAAATCAACATGGTGCTCCTTGAATTCCAGTGAACAGCCACTCCATGTCGTGCTGTACCGTTCAGTTCGATTCACCCCGACACAAGGGTTATATTCCTCCTCTCGATAAGTCTTGTCGAATCGTCGGGCTTAGCAACATAACCTTCATTCAGCGTGTATTATACGTTATCGTTAGAAATCCAAAGAAAGTTAATTTTCTCCAGTTCGAATATCCTCTGTTTGCCAGCATGTAATATAAAAAAAGCTTCTTGTCCGTTATATGTTGTTCGCTGTTCTCAAGCGATGGACTTAAAGTGGTTTTTTTATATTATTTGGTGAGCAGCGGTGTTATATAAACATTATCTCCCGCTGCTCCCTCATCTGTTTCTCAATGTCTCTTCGGGGTTCTTCGGTTTTTTATATCGAGCTGGACATGTAATTTAACTAATGCTACTTGAACTTCAACAATAGCAACAATTTTATTTACATTCTATACACAATATATACATTGAACTTCATCAATATCAAGTATATCAACAATACCAGTAATATTAATAATCTTTCTTTCTTCCCTTCCTGCTTTTAAACCGGCACCAGCCTGACCCTTCTGTCAATCATCCTGCTGCCCTCTCTTCCCTGCTGCCAGGCTGGTACTCCACTTACTTGCTCACTTACTTGCGAGGGCGTGGCTTCTGCCACGCCCCTTGCTCCGTTGTATACTGCATGCATGCGATAAAGATAATGTCTGTCCATTAATCATAAACAACTAATTAAAACATCAATACTACCTAATAATTGTAAACAACTAATTAAAATAACGTCTACACATTATCTAGGTTTATCTTTATCACAACATCTCCCAACTTTTTAAGGTTCTGGATAACAGGCTGTGTAAGTTGGAGAAGTCGGAATTGGCGGAAATGAAACAGTTTCTAATATGGAGCACACGTTTATATTGTTTTACAACTGCACGAGTCCAGCGCCATCACAGCGTGTGATTCTGCTAATTATCATGAGCCATCATCGGTCCTGAGTGATTCTGACCGGTGAGGTGTCGCAGATGCTCCATGCGCTGTCTCGGCTGATAACAAGACATATCGATACCATACATACAATCTGCCAAAATAAAACATACAATTTTGTGGCAACGGTGAAACATAAAATAAACTAGCATGGCATAGTATATCACTCTAAACAACCAAACAAACATATTAGGACCTAACATATATAATGATCCGCTGAACACAAAAAAAAACATTATTTCAACATGCTATTATAAACATCCGCATCGAATTTCCTGGTGTATATACATAGCTATACTACTACGTCTAAAATGTGGCACTGGCACTAGGCATCGGCACGTGACAAGCCATCGGCGTCGCCGAGTTGTTTTCCAGGGACATACGTCACTTTATCGATGTTATATCTTTGCGAAACCAGAGCCCACCTCGTCAGTCTCGGGTTTTGGTTGGCCATCTTGTTTAGCCATCTTAAACAATAATGATCGGTACGAACCTCAATATCTGCCCCGTACGTGTAATGTTCAAAGTGTGCCAGGCCCCAGACAATTCCGAGGAGTTCGTGCTCCACAGTGCTATGATTGACCTCATTTGGTAGCAGTTTGCGGCTTGCATACGCAACCGGATGCTCCTCCCCCGCATCATTTGTTTGGAGTAGCACCGATGCAATGCAATTCTTGCATGCATCTGACTTCAAAATATAACTTCTCGTTGGGTCTGGTGGTATTAACACTGGGCCCGTGCAGAGGCTATCCTTGAGCTGTTGGAAAGCTAGTTCATGTTGCGCCTCCCATTGTACTTTGTCCGGTAAATCACGTCGAGTCAAGTCAGTCAGTGGTCGAGCTATTTCCGCGAAATTATTTACAAAAGATCGATAGAAATTTGCAAGGCCGACGAACGCTTTCACTTGCTTTTTCGTCCTTGGGGTAGGAAATTCTGATATTGCCTTAGTTTTCTCCGGGTCCGGCAAAATTTTCCCGTCCTCTAATACGTGCCCGAGTATTTTGATTTTATTTTTAGCGAACTGCGACTTCGATCGATTCGCGGTCAGATTTGCGTCCTTTAGTCTTTGCAGGACATCGCGAATGTGTTTCATGTGGTCCTCCCAGGTCTGGGAAAAAATTACGATGTCATCGACATGACTCAAACAATAACTCTCGGCCCCCTCCAGGATCAAATTCATGAGTCTCTGGAAAGTTTTTCCCGAGT
>JBAQWI010000326.1:0-5052 GCA_049298835.1 Oscillospiraceae bacterium | reverse complement strand
TTTCTGCTTCTTTCCCTGGCAGGACTGTCTCCTGCTGAACATACAAGCCTTTGCTGGACATACGAACGTCCTGGTGTAACCCCCTGGTGTAACCCATGGTGTAACCCATGGTGTAACCCACTGGTGTAACCTTTTTCTTATTTATACTTGCTCATTTATATTTAGTGTAAAATATTACTAAAGATAGTTATGAATTGGGGGGACTTGATTTTGAGTAAGTACCGAAAATGGATCGTTGCATTTTGCTTGTTAAGTAGTGCATCAATGATGTTTGGGCTAGCAGCCAAAACAACCTTTACCTACGCTCCATTAGCTGGATGGTTTTTAAGTGGAACATTTATTATAATTGCTATCATAATGTGGTTTAAAGCGATACAAGAAGGTTACTCCACTAAATAATGAGACAAACTACCTTTTCTATGCATCCAGAACACTCCTCGTAAAAACATAAAACATAATAATGAGGTCTAAAAATATGCAATTTAATGATCAACAGAAAAGTTTGCTAATCATCGCAACCGCCATGATTTTAATGAGCGTTTTTTATGAAATCGGATTTTATCTGATTAATGGCCAAACCGATTTTAAAATTACTCCGTTCAATGTAGCAGGAGTTTTAATTGCTGCTTTTATTGGGATTATTGCAACTAGGAACAAATAGTTGCCCCAATCATTCATGTATGTCTTATGTCGTATTTTTATGGAAGGCTACACATTACATGCCAGAATTTTTCTTGAGTATTATAACCGCCCAGCTGATGAGCTAAATGAAAACGACATTCGTAATTTCTTATGCTGTTTAATTTATGAGAAAAATGTTTCCTCCGGCACTGTGTCATTATCATCAGTTGGTTAAAATTAGGAAAAATTGATTAGAGGTAAAAAAATGTTATTAGTAAAATGTGAAGACTTTAATGAACTGACTAACTTTCTAAAACTGGACTATGCAAACAACCTGTATTTTTTTACTTACTTAACTGAGAGAGCCATTAACCCTAATTTAATTTTTTTGATCGCAAAGCACAGGGATAAAATAGTATTGACTATTTTATTAACTTCCGTTCATTGTTGTATTACTTCCCTAGATGCCAAATATATTTATGCCATAGCAGACCAATTGCCACCCATTAACAGTATTCATATTGTGGGTCGAAAAGATTTGGTTGAACATCTATTGAAAGTAAGTAATAACCAAAAACGTGATAACCATATCGAATCTTTTTGCGTATTCAATGGGAAGGCTATATTCGATAAACCTGCTGCGAGCCAAAAAGCCACAGCGTCAAATTTAGACGACCTTATCCATTTCTATAATAATAATGATATGCTGCTGGATGCAGAGTCCCGACTGCCAGCAATCCTATCCTGGGGGAAAGCTTACTTTATTCAAAAGGAACAAGATATAGTATCCTGTGCTTTGACAACCACTGAAACAAATGATGCTGCTATGATTGGTGCTGTTTATACCACACCCACTTTCAGGAACAATGGTTTTTCTAAGGACTGTATATTGAATCTGTGCCAAGAACTCGTTTTACAACATAAAAAACCTTATCTATTTTACGAATCGAACAATGTATTGCTTGTCAGCTTATATGAATCTTTGGGATTTTGCCAAACTAACACATGGATGCTTGCAACCAGAAAACAATATTAAAAAATTCTAAAACCGTATGACGTATCTTTAACATAGGACAAAACCGCTATCGCGGTGGTATTGACAGTTGTTTCATCAGTTGATAGAATAACGCCACAACATAAACAACGTTCCCTCTAAAGAAAAACGGCTGGAACGATACCAGTGGAGGTTTATTTGTTGTGCCTAATAGTATAATATCCCGCTTCCTATACACTGAAAGTCTTGATTTTCTAGGCTTTTGTTGATACTAAGTTTGTCTGAAATCATACAAGAGAGAAATTATACTTTCCCCATAGGCGGTGCAACCCTAACCGCAGTTTCGTCCTATGAAATTATCCAAAGTCTAGCTTTCCCAAGTTCGGAGGGCTTTTTTTGTGACCGACTTCGGATAATTTTCTATTCAGAATGCGCAGTACTAAATATTTATAATCGCCGTTATGACAAGCTTCTCATTATTAGCCAAACACTAAGCTCACAACTCAGCAGGAATAGTTGATTATAAACATTATGCGATGCTCAATTTGCTGGCAGAAGAAAATATTATGGATAATAAACATTCGATCTACTGTTAAAAATACAGTCCTAATAATAAACGGGAAAAAGCCAAAATTGTATTTTCATTTTTTGAGTATTCTCTTTAAGTAGGCGACATCTAACAAATTCACCGTCTCAAAATTTCCTTTATAAAACACACCCCAGTTATTGAAAACGCAAGGCAATTCCTTTGCTTTTTGTAGCGTATCCACTTGAATTAAAGATACAGGAACGTCATTCATTTCACAATACTGTTTTATCATCTCAATGTTTTGATAGACATAGGGGCATTGCATATCATAATAAACTGTTAGCTCTTTGCTTTCAATTTCTTGGTTTTTAACATTTTGTGCGAACTTTGGCGTTGTTTCGTCAAAAGAAAGTGCAAGCAATTCATATCCATTATTGGTAGTATCAACAACCTCAAAACCAAACTTCTTCGCAAATGATTGGTCAGAAAGCCAAGATTTTTGTTTTTTTGCTCCGAGCATACAAATGCCGGATTTACCCCTTTCTTTGGCATCAGCCAAACAATACTCCATCAGCGATTTCCCATACCCTTTTCCTTTGTGACTACCAGAGACCCATAAGCAATACAGATAATAATAGTTGTCACCAGTTATGGGAACCCATGCTTTTTCAAGAGGAGCATATTCAATAAAAACCGTAGCACTTGCATTTAACTTTCTAAAGACATGACCTTCCTTTAGCCGGTCTGAAAGCCATTGTCGCTTTGCGTCAATACCTTGATGGGGCTTTTTACTGCGGATAATGCAGCATAAATGCTCATTGACAAGGTTTTCTGTTGTTAAGTTTACAAAATCAGTATTCATGTTTACCCTCGCTTCAAATCTAAACTTGTGTTCTTGTTTTTTCGCCAATATCAATAGAAATAATGGGGATTTTATTATCACATTCATCTTTCCAACTCATCCAACATATTTCTTTGGGAGTGATATAGCACTGTGTTTCTGTAAAAGAATTAATTTCTTCTGGATTATTTAACGCATCGACTACAAATTCTCTTTGATTCATCAGTTCATTCAATAAATATTTAAAATGCTCGTTTGGGATTATTGCTGAGGAAATCCACATAATTGATTCTCCCCCTTGAGCGTTAGATATGCTCCATATTTAAAGCATAGACGTTATCAAATTACCTAACAACCATAATTCACCTACTTTTTTCCTTACATTTAGACAGAATTTGATTAAATCAATTCAGCTCTTTTGAACAGCATCGTTCCAGCACATTAATTTCTTATGCCGTATCCAATTTATTGATGTAGTATTGTATCATTACAAGTAATGCATTTTGACATAGAACAGGGTTTGTATAACAGTGTTTCGGTATATAAGATAAGGAAGGTAATCTAATTGAAAAAGAAATCAATTATTATTCTCGTTGTGATTGTTATTGCAGCCTTGGCAGCATATCAACTGCTACGAAATGATCAACATTTATCGGACAATTACATATCAAAAAACAACAATCCGAGCAAACCAATAAACTCTCATATTCAAGAAAAAGCCAATACAGATGGTATGAAATCAGAATATAGCCGCAATAATATGTTTACCTACGGTCAAAGCGGTATGAATGCCCCTCTCATGGCCTATAAGGTTAATAATCAATGCCCCAGCCGAAAAATACTTTGTGTTTTTGCTATACATGGCTTTGAGGATGCGTTTTTTAAAGATGGACAGGCTTTGGTGGATACAGCTAATGGCGTGATCGAATACTTTCAAAACAATCCTGAATCATTGAATGAATATGAATTGATCATTGTCACCTGTGCAAATCCGGATGGGTTAGCACAGGGATGGACATGTAATGGGCCAGGACGATGTCAGATATCACAGGGAATCGATTTGAACATGGACTTTGATTTTAACTTCCGGCCCAGGGTGAATGTACGAAACCTAACGGGCGAAAAGCCGTTTGCTTCTCCGGAAGCGGCTGCGCTGCGGGACTTGGTGTTTAGTGAAAAGCCGGATATCATTATTGATTTTCATGGCTGGATTAATTGTGCAGCAGGAGATCCGCAGATTGCGGAGATATTTTGTAAGCATCTGGGGCTGACTTATGAGAAAACGGATCAGGCGATCTATGATGGTTTTTTCAGTGGCTGGGCAGCTAAATATGCCCGCGCGGTATTGGTGGAATATCCCAATCCTTTTACTGGGCAGGGATCTTTTGATGGCACGAGTGATTCGGAGTACGACTACACTGTTCAGCGGTTCAGTGATTTTAGATATACAGAAAAAACGATCCAGGCCCTCGAAGAGATCGTGGCCCGGAAAATGTGAGCCGTGTTCAGGCAACATGGAGACTGGAATGTTAGGTTATTCCATTTCATCAAACCGGTTAACCATGCAGCTGTTTACTTCTACCTGTTCCAGGAACATGGCCAGGGGTCTGACCCAGATCCCACAGTTACCATACATGGCTTGATAAACCACCAACGGTTCCATGGATTCTGAGTGGTGGGCCAGATGCATTACCATGTATACATTTCCTTTAAAATGCCGGTACTGCTTGCCGGGTTTGATCTCACGCTGTTGCATGCTTTTCCTCCATATCCATCCTTTTATTTGCTGAAGTCTCTTAAAGCAAGACAAGCGAAACGTCCCCCTGTCCGCCTTCATTTTCTGCCATTATTCACCAGGAAGCAATTAGCCTAATGCTAGAAAACAATAGTTATTCCTTCCTTCATGCCCTTGAACAACCGAAATGTAATTCAATTGTCCATATTTACCAAAAGGTAGAAAATAATTCAGGTCGAATTATAAATATAAGGAGGTGCAAATTTAAGGTTACATATGAAACTTATAACTTATTTAAAAATTAAATAATTGCAGTGTTCTTATTCCTGACT
>JBAQWI010000325.1:0-3858 GCA_049298835.1 Oscillospiraceae bacterium | reverse complement strand
ATATAATCTTTGATAAAACATTTTCATAATATGACATACAGTTGTCAAGTTTTTTGTTTTATAATTGATAAAAATCAAAAGGAGGGGTAACAATGCAAGTGAAAAAGGATAGCATATTATACGCCAGAATGGATTACAAGGTTGGGGAAAAAGACCTTACTGATCAAGACTTTCAGGATCATTTGATAAGATATTCTCAAGATAAAAAGAAACAAGCAGTATTTGACCTATGTGAAAGAAGTACTTCTGCTGAAAATATAGCCAAGAAACATGGAGTCCCCAGGTCAACTATATATAAATGGAAGAAAGGATTGCTTGATACGGAGAAAATTAAGCTTATGCAAAAAAAGAGCGAGATGAAATGTAAAAAAGAGCCTGTGTATTCAACTGTTTTACCCAATGAGAAAGCTGAACTAGAGTCGCAGATTGAAAGCCTCAAAAAAGAAGTGTTTCGCTTACAAATGGAACACGATATTTTAGAAAAAGCATCTGAACTATTAAAAAAAGACGTTACATAGAGCAGACAAATATGAAGAAGTTCGAAGGATTATAATGCAAATATCTAATGAGTATGGAAGAAGTTATGGTTATCGGCGAGTCTATTCCGTTCTTAAAACAAGTGACGTTATAATATCTGAAAAGGTCATTCGAAAAATTATGCAGGAAGATTTATTTGCAATAAAAATAGTCAAAAAAAGGAAATACAATTCCTATATAGGTGAAATAAGTCCTGCTGTTGATAATATAATTAATAGAAACTTCCGTGCAGATAAACCAAATGAAAAATGGTTGACAGATATAACAGAATTTCATATACCGAGCGGGAAAGTATATCTGTCTCCAGTAATTGACTGCTTTGATGGTATGGTTGTTACATGGTCGGTTGGAACATCTCCTAATGCTATTATTGTAAATAATATATTAGATGAAGCTATAACAACATTGAAGGAAACAGAGTGGACTATCGTTCACTCTGACCGTAGATGTCATTATAGGTGGCCAGGTTGGATTGCAAGAATAAATAATGCAAAACTAATACGTTCCATGTCAAAAAAAGGTTGTTCCCCAGATAATGCTGCTTGTGGAGGGTTCTTTGGGAGACTCGAAAATAAAATGTTTTATGGAAAATCATGGATTGGAGTGACGAGGGAAGATTTTATAGATGTACTTGATATTTATATCAAGTGGTATAATGAAAAGAGAATAAAAGTTTCATTAGGTGGAATGAGCCCAATGGAGTATCGACGTAGTCTTGGATTTGCGTCATAAGTCCAAGATAATGTCCGCTCCCCCTGTAACAATGGCTGCAACTACATCTAATATTAGTCTTAAAGAGCTTCCAAACTTAGTAGATGTATTTATCCCTCTTGATGCCACACTTCAAGGCAAAAACGATTATGAATCGGCTACAATAAACTGTACAATAAAAAATCGGACATGATATAATGATAAAAAAGGAAGAGGTAAAAAATCATGTCAACTAAAAAACAACATTTCACAGAAGAATTCAAAAAGCAAATAGTATCAATGTATAATGGTGGGAAAACAACAACAGAAATAGCTCGAGAGTATGGAATGGCAAAATCGACCCTTCATAAATGGATTAGCACATATAATAGCAGTGGTTCTTTTAAAACTAAGGATAACCGAACCACTGAAGAAAATGAACTAATCGAAATTCGAAAACGAAATAAGCAATTGGAAATGGAAGTTGATATTTTAAAGCAAACAAACATAAATATAGCGTGAACGTAATGTGTAAATCGCTTGGTATTTCATGCAGTAGTTATTATTACAAACCAATTATGAAAACAATAGATTCTAAACTTGAAAATCAAGTAATAGAAATATTCAACAAAAGTCTCAAGAACTATGGTACACGCAAAATAAAAGAAAAGCTTGAAATGCCTGTTTCTCGCAGAAAAATAGGTTTAATCATGTCAAAATATAATTTAGTTTCAAAGTATACTTTGAAAAGATACAAGAACCACAAAACGGCTGTAAATGAAGATGAAATACCAAACGAAGTTAACAGAGAATTTAATGGCAGAGCATTGTCTGAAGTTGTAGTAAGTGATTTAACAAATGTAAGAGTGGAGACTGCATGGAATTACATTTGCACAATAATTGACCTTTATAATAGAGAAATTATTGGATTTTCGATTGGTAAAAACAAAGATGCGGAGCTTGTGAAAAAGGCATTTTATAAAATAAATAGAACTCTTAATGAGATAAATATTTTTTATACTGATAGAGGTAGTGAATTTAAAAACAAAGCAATTGATGAGATAATTGATACCTTTAATATAACTAGTAATATAACTAGGTCTTTGAGTCAAAAAGGCAGCCCTTATGAGAGCCTGTCCCATTGGGTGCAACGCAGTTGCGGAAGCGACATATAACATAATTAAAACCGAATTTGTGTTTGGTCAAAAATTTAATATTACTTGTGAGCTTGAAGTGAAATTCCAAGCATATGTTAACTGGTATAACAATGAGAGAATTCACGGTTCATTAGGGTATTTAACTCCAACAGCTTATAAGTTAAGAAAAATTATTTAAAAATGTCCGATTTTTTTCTGTACTAAAAACTGTTGACGATTCATTATGTAGTATATCGTTATCACGGTACAGGTGTAGATACCATTACATTATCTACAATTAAAGACGTAGAGAAAATTGAAATGGTAGACAGTAAAACTATCAAGTTAACAGTAAAAAAATTCTCCACCTATGCACTTGCATATAAAGATACAACAACTGGTGGTGGTTAAGAACATAATTTCTCTGTAATTGAGAAGTTGATTATTAATTTACCATCAGTAGAGGATTTCAAAGAGATTAATCTTCCTGAATTTGAAATAATAGAAATAGAATATAAAAAGCTTACCAATGATGAAAAATCAGTGATTGACGAATTTTTATACAACAAATATAAGGGAATTGCAAAATTAGCTGAAGCTATGCGAAAAGTTGCAGTTAAACTACAAATAGTAAAACCTATACCAAAAGTAAGTCCAAAGAATAAACCAACAAAAATTCCAAGAACAGGTGATAGTACCCCACTGTCATTACCAATAACATTCGCAACTTTGGGATTGGCATTGATGGCTTTAGGATTTTATCTAAAAGGCGAAGGAAAACAGCAATCAGCTGAATAATATAAGCTAAATTCAACAAAACAAGGTGACTATGTCGGGTAAATCGGTATAGTCACCTTGTTTGTATAGGAGGGAATTATTTGACGCTTACGCATTTTTTACATATGGATTCTCTTTTAATTTGATAACCTCTTCATCGGTGAATTCTTTCACACTCATTTTATTTCCTCATTTCTTCATTTACTCTATTAGACAGAAAATACCCTATAGGGTATATATTATTTTAGGTATCGCACTTTTATTTTTATCTTGTAAAAAACACGACAAAAAATGTCCTAATTTGGGTTGACAATCCAGCCTATTGTTTATTAGTCAAATCCAAAGTTACCCTTTGCTCATGAAAAGTTTCTTATCTATCAATTTCTAACTTGATGCTTTTTATAACTTGTGTAAGCAAAATACAACATAGCCGCAGTCAATAGAATAGATGTCCATATCATAACCCAAGGTTGAAGCACTAAATAACCAAAGATATTATAAACTTTATAGGAACGGAGCACGAAAAATCCGTCCATAATCTTGCTAGGAAGTAAAGCTACAATATAGTTAATCAATCTAAATGTTCTACTATGTGGAATAAGTGTTGGTAAAAAAAGAATCACTGCTGAAATAATAATTACAGCAAAATTAGTTTTCATTTTCGCAGACAGGAACAATGTTATTGCCATAATGGATATATAGCCAAGATACCCTAAAC
>JBAQWI010000324.1:0-5311 GCA_049298835.1 Oscillospiraceae bacterium | reverse complement strand
AAACAATGTTGTGAAGCATTATGCTCTTATGCTTTGTTTACTGAGCCGAAAAGCTCCATTTTCTCTTTAACAGTAGCTTTAATTGCTTCAAATCCAGGAGCAAGAAGTTTTCTAGGATCAAAGTTCTTGCCTTGAAGGTCTTTGCCTTCTTCGATGAATTTTCTAGTAGCAGCAGCAAATGACCATTGGCACTCAGTGTTAACGTTAATTTTTGCAACGCCAAGTGAAATTGCTTTTGCAATCATTTCGTCTGGAATACCAGTTCCGCCATGTAAAACAAGCGGCATATCGCCAGTTAGTTTTTGAACAGCATCAAGAGTTTCAAAGCTCAAACCAGCCCAGTTATCAGGATACTTACCGTGGATGTTTCCAATACCAGCAGCAAGCATTGTAACGCCTAGGTCTGCAATTGATTTACACTCGTTAGCATCAGCACATTCGCCAGCACCAACAACGCCGTCTTCTTCTCCACCGATTGAGCCAACTTCAGCCTCAAGTGAAATACCTTTATCAGCACAAATTTTTACAAGTGCTGTAGTTTTTGCAATATTCTCATCGATTGGGTAGTGAGAACCATCAAACATTACTGATGAAAAGCCAGCTTCGATTGTTTTTAGAGCACCTTCGTAGCTACCGTGATCAAGATGTAATGCAACAGGAACAGTGATGTTAAGCTCTTCTAGCATACCATTTACCATACCAACGATAGTTTTATAACCACACATATATTTACCAGCGCCCTCAGAAACACCAAGGATAACAGGTGAATTATTCTCTTGTGCTGTTAGCAAAACTGCTTTTGTCCACTCAAGGTTGTTAATGTTGAATTGACCAACCGCATAATGGCCCGCTTTTGCTTTTGTAAGCATTTCTTTTGTTGAAACTAACATATTTTTATTCCTCCATAAATTTAATTTCTATATATCTATTATAATATAATGATTGTTAAAAAGCAAACAATTGACGACTTTTATTTTCTATCCTGTGTAAATTGTTGACTTAACTTAAAAATAACTATAAAATAAGAGAAAACATATACATATAGCTGCTCTATACTAGGCTATTTTTTCAATTCATCAGGGACTGCGTCTTTACAGGTTCTGATATAATGAAAGATGTATTGTTGGGCAATGCCTGCACAATTTTGAAATTCTATAGGAAACCCATCTGGGTAATAATATTTGAGTGCTTTTTTTATCCAAGTATCAATGGGGAACGCCTCAACCCTGTAAAAACCAAACAATAGGGCACATTCGGCAACTTTAGGACCAATCCCTTTGATTGTACGAAGTGCCGCACGAGCATCTTCTATACTCATTTCTTTAATATTTTCAAGATTAATTTCTCCGTTTTTAATTTTACAAACGCAATCAATGATATAATCGTCACGATAACCAAGACCAATATCAGAAAAATCCTCTTTACTTAAATTGGACAAAGCATCAACACTAGGAAAGGCGTAAATATCGCCAATTATATTCTTTCCAAATTTTTTGCAAAGTTTGTTGATACTCGCTTTTATGCGAGGAATATTATTATTTTGCGATATAATAAAGGACAAGAGTGCTTCAAAGCTGTCTTGTCGAACAATACGAATACCACCTGCATATCCCAGTGCTTTTTTTAATGTATTATCCTTTGAGAGCATAGCTTTTAGTGAGCTATAATCGGTGTCAAGGTCAAAATAGTTGCACCAAATCTGATGAAATTCGTCTTCTGTTGTATCATGAAAAATGATGTCGGTTTGGGTTTGTGTAAGGGATAAAATTCTGCCGTGTGCAACGCCTGTTATCTCATTGTCTGACGTTTTTGTAAAGCGGAAACATTGCCCACAATCAACTGTATCGACAACGTTTATGTCCTCAACTGAAATGCCTAAAACAAGGTCATTTCCTTTTTTATAAAGGTTCATTTTCCCCTTTCTTTTTGTGCAGTTTACTGCGTAAAATAGTTTGTATGTTAATTAAATTATACTATATTAGTGGAGGTACGTCAATGTTAAAAGATACTATTTATACAATTCCAATCAGTGATGTGTTTGAGCCAAGATGTGGTTGTCCTATCTGTTTGATGCGTGATATGCTCGAAAAACGAAACGTGGAATATGTTATGGGTGCTGCAATGATGGAGCCAGATATACGAGTTGAAACAAACAAATATGGTTTTTGCACGGATCATTTTGCAATGCTAGCTGTTCAAAAGAACAGGCTATCATTAGCACTTATGCTTGAAACTCACCTAGATGAGTTAAACAAAAAACACTTTCCCTTAAACGTAAAAAAAGGAGAGGCAACACCTGCCAATACTTGCTACATTTGCAATGAAATTTCGGCTTCAATGGATAAAATGCTGGAAACAACATTAACCCTCTATTTTGCAGACAGTTCATTTAAAAAGATTGTGAATGAACAGGAATTTTTCTGTTATCAGCATTATGAGTTGCTAGTCAAAAAGGCAAGTGTAAAGCTAAATAAAAAGCAATCTGCAATATTTATAAATGACATTACCGAGATTACACGCAAGTATCTGCTTTCATTGCGAGAAGATGTGCATGGCTTTTCTAAGATGTTTGATTACCGTAACGCAAATATTGCAGAGAAAAATGACAATGTGAAATTTTCCTTAGAGCGTGCAATCTCATTTCTAACAGGCAGATAAATGCATAATATCTATATTCATATGAATATAGATATCAAGGAAAATAATTCCAATACTTGATACATTTGCTAATTTTCTTAATTAAAGAAATTGAGGTATTTATCATGAGGAAGTCAAAACGTTTTCTAGCGATATTCAGTGTTATTTTATGTTTGTCCATTTTGTTTAGCATGGGAAGTGTATTTGCGGAAGGGGCACAAACTAGGGGCAATATATGAAAAAGCTATTATGTGTTCTTCTTTTAATTATCATTTTGTGTCCATTTTTGACAGGCTGTGATGAAAAAACTAGCAAAAATACACTAACAGTTTATGTTCAAAATCGTAGTAATCGTAGTGATATAGAGGCAGTTAATGCTAAATATAAAACACTTTATCCAAATGTAACACTAAGATTTTTTGAACTGGAATCACTTGACTGGAAGAGCTTAAAAGCAAAGCTACACACTGAATTAATGAGCGGAAGAGGTCCTGACATTTTGATTTTAAATCCAAACCTATTTGGTGATATCAATAAGGCGATGCAAGCGGGTGCTTTTTGTGATTTAAATGAATTTTTAAGAAATGATGCAGAATATAATGCAGATAATTATTATCAAAATGTTCTTTCAGCTGGAAAATATAAAGATAAGCAATATGTTATGCCTCTCAGTTTTAATGTACCTGTTTTAATGACAACACAACATATGCTTAAAAAGAGTGAGTTCAATCCAGACAATTGTAATGACTATCAAGGCTATATTAGTGAGGTTGTAAAATTTATTGAAAAAAGTAAAAAGGGCAATGGTACCTTTTCGTTATTGGGCTATAATACAGACCCACCGAGTTTTCTACAATATATTGAGACAAATATGTTCGATTATAAAGATAGGATAATAGACCTTAAAATAGATGAATTAAGGCAAATTTGCTTGGATTACAAAATATATCATCATTATAGAAACACAGAGAATGAAATAGTCTCATGGGAATTAGGAGATGTGTATAATTATTTGAGCCAAGAAAAAATACTGTTTGATTGTGCTGGTATGAATGATAGTGCAAGCGACTTATTTATAAATGCTGCGATGCTTAATGTAAATAATGTTCCTGTACTTTTGCCAATAAAAGATACACAGGGTAGGTTAAATGTTGAAGTGACTTCTATTGCTGCCATTAGCAATACTTGTGAAAATAAGCAAAATGCTTATAACTATATGAAATTACTAATATCTCCTACTGTACAAGCTACGTATCCCCAAAATCCTGTTTTAAAGTCAGCGTTAACAGATAATATAAAACTTGCAAAAGAACAATTTAAAACAGGCTATCTCGAAGACCTTGGCAACGCCCCTGTTAAACCACTCAATGACAGCTTTTATCAAGGGTATTTAGAGATTATTGAAAGTATAGACGGAGCTCAGTTTAATAATGTGGAAGTAAACAAAATATTTTATCTTGCAATTGAACCCTATCTAAACCATAAAAAATCTCTTGACGATTGTCTAAAGCAAGCACAAGATCAACTCGAAATCTATATCAGTGAGTAAAACGAGCGAAGTAATTCCAAAATCACTTTGCCGTATGAATAACAACCTATTATGCTAAGCTCTTGTGTTAAATATATCCAAAACTGTATTGACAATACATATATAGGCGTATATACTATAGGCATCAAGATAAACTTGAGATATTTATAGTATCATCCAAAAAATATAGTAAGGATTGGTGTCAAAATTTATGTTTATGAATAAAGAGCAATCTAATCTAAGAGATGATGGGAAAACTAACGAGCAACACATTGAAGAGAAACAAGAAAATTATATTTCTCAAAGAAAGCATGAACTATTTGATCAGTTGGAGCCAAAACAGGTAAAGAGCAATGCACGCTTCAACCTAGGCGGAATGGCAGGGGCAGGCTTGATGTTTATCTTTGTTCTTGGAGTTATTGTAGGAGGTCTCTATCTGTTTGATTTTCTTCGAGGTGCATTATAAAAATAAATGGCAGTACATATAAAAGCAGGACACATTGTGTCCTGCTTTTACTATTATCTAGAATTCATCGTTTTCCATTACTTGAAATTCATTTTTGATAACAAGGTTATGTGTTGCAGACTGGCTTACTGCAAACTGGAATTCCTTACTCATGCGATGCTGAAATGCACATAAAATAAGAAGTATTACGTATACAAATTGTATTTTTCTGATAAATTATCACAGCTTTCGAGTTTTTATGCCATAAACATATGTTCAATAAATATCTTTAATCCAATCAGTATTAAAATTGTACCACCGAAAATCTCTGCTTTTGAGTTTAGTTTGTCACCAATTTTTTTTCCAAGCCAAACCGCAATAATGCTGAGTACAAAGGTAGAAACTGCAATTATAGATACAGCAAAGAAAATATTTACGTTCATTGCAGCAAAGCTTACACCGACTGCAAGTGCGTCGATGCTTGTTGCAATTCCTTGCACAAGCAACAGCTTTAAGGTAAGTGGTCTAAGTGGGCAAGAACTATCGTGATGCAACCCGTCATATATCATCTTTCCACCAATGATAGATAGCAATATCAATGCAATCCAGTGGTCGATGTTTGAAATTTGGTTTGAAAAAACAGATCCAGCATAGTAGCCCATAAGTGGCATCAGTCCTTGAAAAATACCAAATATTAACCC
>JBAQWI010000323.1:0-7776 GCA_049298835.1 Oscillospiraceae bacterium | reverse complement strand
GACCTCTTCGGTTTTTTCGTTAACACCGTCAAAATTGACTGCATCTGTATATTGTAACTCAAGATTGTCGTGAATGGTTTTTGCTTCACGAAGTACGTCAACTGCTGCGTTAATCAGTTCAACTGCAGCTTTTCTATTGAAGCTCAAATATTGTTTTTTTGTCTTGAGTTTCTCTAAATCTGTAAAACGTGTATAGTTAATTACTTTTGTAGGCACAGTATTTGGGAACTCATTAAATCTAGTTTCGGTTATAAAACCTAAGCTTAGTTCTGGGATTAGTATATGCTCTAGCTTGTAATCTGGGGTAAGTGGGCAATAGCATCCAAAAATTTCATACCCACTTGCAAGTGCATAATCACGTATTTTGGTCAGCATATATGCACTGGAAACACCATAATCATCTTTGATTAGATAAACTCGGTCGCACATGGCTGAAATAGTATTTTCATAGGTTTTAATACCTTCATTTGTGATAGCGCTTAGCAAACGTTTATGCTCAATAGGGTTGTTGCTAGATTTAAACTCTGATTGACATATCCTAGTTGCGAGAGTAGCTATCTTATGAAAATCTGTACAGCTTTCAACGAAATAGTAGTTATCTTTTAAGAGAATATCTGCACACTTGATAAACCCTCTACATTTTTTGTGGCATTCATTATTGCCAGTTTGATAGCAAACGGTGCTTGGTAATCTATTTGCCATCTTGTCTTCATCAAAATATTCACATAGGTTAATTACAGTTTCAAACCCACCTGGATATGTAGGTTCAATAACATGGGGTGGGGTAGCATCAACTACACTGCATTTTGCAGTATGGAGTATCACGCCATCGAGTGAGTTTGGATCTGAGGAACAATGTATTCTTTCAATTAGGCTGTCCTTATCGCCAAATGTGGTAGCGATACGTTTCATTAATGCAGACTTACCAGTTCCAGCGCCTCCTTTAATAAGGAAGCTGCGTGCGTTGATTTTTGGCTCTTTGAGCTCGCCATACAGGGAGTAAAATCCGTTGGGTGAATTTGCACCCATAAAAAAATCTGCAACTATATTTTTTTTATTCATAAAAACCCTCCTTAATTCGTAGTATACTATTCAATTCAGCGAGTTTTTGTGAAAATAAAAAAGAACTATCCAAAAAGGATAGTTCTTTTTTATAATGGTGACCCCTGTCAGTCACCTTTTGTAAGTGGTAAATTTACACCACTATCAGAATCAATACCTTGTGAATTCATGATAATTTCTATATTATCGTCATATATGTATATTTTATCAATAAATGAGCTTAGTGATTTTTTTATTTCAATATCATTTTGTTTATTATTTAAATTTGTTGATAGTACCGAAAAAATATATTCATAAGTCATTTTTGTGGTGGTTTTCATCTTTTCTGCTTCTAATAGCCGAGTATATAAGTCTCGATGTTCTTTTTCTAATTTAGAAAGCATTTCAACGGTACTAGATGAATAAACGCCATTTGAAATTGCCACATTTATATTTTCTATTTTTGCAGAAAGTTCTCTCATTTGCTCTTGGATAATTGTACTTGTGGGTAATATCTCCGAGTGCATCATCATTTGCTGATCAAATATTTTCTGTGCTATATTTTTTCTATCTTCTTGAGAAACCAGCGTTGAGCGGACAAAATTTATTGATATATTTTCCAATAGTTCTTGTGATACTGACTTCTTATTGCAATTACGCAGTCTTCTTTTTCCAGAACAACTATAATAAAAATAATCACCCTTACTTCTTGTCCCCACCATTGACATTTTGCATTTCCCACAAAAGACCTTTCCACTTAAAATATATTCGTGCTTTGCGGTGTTCTTAGCGTTGTTTTTATTATTTTTCAGTCTTTTTTGTACTGTATCCCATAACCCCTTTGTGATTATTGGCGGCAGTGAATTTTCAATGCGTATTGGATTATCGTTTTTTGCGTGATTGTTTCTTTTTCCGTTTATTTTGGGAGGTACTTTATTATAGATATATACACCAATATATTTTTCATTTCTCAATAAATCTGATAATGAATTTTTACCGAAAGATTGCCCTCGTTTGGTTCTAAGTCCCTTTTGATTTAATATGTCTATTATCTCACTGTAGGAATATCCCAAAGAGTATGAAGTAAATATCAATTTGACTATTTTCGCTTCACTTTCGTTGATAACAAAATGCTTGTCTATTATATCATAACCAAGTGCAGGTCTTCCCCCTGCATGAAGCCCTTGCCTTGCCATAAAGTTCATCTTCTCTACAACCTTTTGCCTAGTTTGCAGAACGTGGAGTTGATTAACAAGAGCATTTATTCCCTCTGTGGCAAACACGGAAGGGTCATTTAAGTCACCACCAACAATATTTTGGGTAGTTGAAATAAATTTAACCCCATTATTTTGTACGGCACGGCGAAAGGTAAACCAGTCCACAATATCTCGACTAAATCGTGATTGGTCATAAATTAAGACACAATCAAACAATTTTAAAGGGAGTGCTATAAAAAAACGGTCAAGTTCTGGTCTTTTGTTTTTCATTCCTGAAATTGCTTCGTCAGCAAAAACATCAATAATTTCAATGCTATCATGTGTAAAAGTTCCTATAGATATTAAAGGTTCATATGTTTCTGACATAACAGTTAACGCTAACTCTCTACCCTCAAATGGCAGACACACCGACGGTTATTGGTATGTTTTCAAGAATTTAGTGGAGGATTAACGTTATGACGAAAATAATCAGTGCCATAATTTCACTAAGTATGTTATTTGGTACAAGCAATGTAGCCAATCAAGTGTCTACCAACGTTCCAATAACGGTTACAGCACAACAAGCTGTATATGCAAAGTATGCAAATGGTCAAAAGCTTGCCTACGAGGCTTGGTGGCAGAAATATGCAACTAATTGGGACTATATATCCAAAGGCACGCCTGTTTACAGTAGTTATGAGGTACTTCCTAATAGTGGTAATGTGTATCGATTTATGCTAACAAATTATGTTGGAACTGCTGAAGACTTAGTACGAAAAGGTGATAAAACTATGTACTATCGTTCAGAAAGACCTGGTAATATGACGGATATACTTATAAGAGGTAAGGTTTTAGCGGAAAATTCTGATGATGTATAGTGGTATTATGGAGATAACCCCGAAGGAAAAGACTATGCTAATTACTCACAGATAAATGATGTGTATGTTGATGCACAAGGAACCTACCTTTCTGATGTAACCGTAAATGCCAACTCTTTTCCCGTAGACAGCAGGCACACAGACGGGTTTTGGTATGTGCTTAAGAACCTAGTAGAAGATTAATCAAACAGTAAAGCGATGCATTTGCACCGCTTTATATATTTTATTTTAAAATGCTTGATATTTCTTTGTTTCTTTGTTATACTTAAAACAATGATTAATATATTTAATGTTTTTACATATAATGAAAGTGAGGAATGAATTATGGTAAGGAGTGTAACTATGGAACGCAAAACTATCAGTATTTCAAGTAAAAGGCAAATAACCATACCACAAAAATTTTTTGAGGCTTTGGGGTTTGGAAACGAAGCAGAGTGTATATTTCAAAATAATTCACTTATTATCCGTCCAGCGAAGGAAAACAAAGGTGGAGAATTTGCAGAGCAGATTCTAGCAGATTTAATTTCACAAGGTTACAGCGGTAATGAGCTGTTATTGCAGTTTAAAAATCAGCAAAGTAAAATACGTCCAGCAGTTGAAAGTATGTTAGCCGAAGCCGATGCTGCCGCAAGAGGCGAAGGTGAATTTTACAATTATCAAGATATTTTCAATTCGGAGGATTAATAATGACGAAACTTGTTGTATTGCCCCCAGCTGCAAAATTTTTAAAAAAGATTAAAGATAAGCAGCTAAAACTTGCGTATCAAAAAGCAGTTGATGTAATTTTATTTGACCATACCGTAGGAGAGTTGAAAAACGGAGATTTAAGTGGCGTTTATGGTTACGATATTTATTATAATAAAACTAACTATGAACTAGCGTATAAGGTTGAATATGTAGATGATAAAACGGTTGTTGTAATTATGGCTGGTACTCGTGAAAACTTTTACAAGGAATTAAAAACATATATGAAATGACAAAGGAGGGCTTTAGCCCCATGAATAAAATAAAGAGCTTTTTATTTAACAATAAACTTATAGCTGTTATTTTGGCAGTTGCTCTAGTTGCTGTTATCACAAGCATAGTGATTTATTTTTCTGCAAAGCAGAGCACACCTCCAGAAAGAGAAATAATTCCTACAGCTGAACAAACCAACAATAAACAATTCTCAAGTGCAACGACATCATCTATCATAGTTTCTTCTATTGCAGTAGATAAAATTGTATCGAGCTCACCATCTAGTGTCGCATCATCAGCTACATCATCAAAGAAAGTTGCCATAAAGGTGAACGAAAATACATCAAGTAAGGTGTCAAGCAAAAATACATATGTGCCCAAATGGAAAAGAGTTGGTATTAATTTAGACACCGTCGCATATAGCCAAATAAAAGATTTTACAGCATCCGAGTTTAATGAAATGTATAATGCTATGACAAAAAAACAGCAGGCTGCTCGTGCAGAGCGTGTAGATGCTGAAATTCGTGCGGCAACAGTACCACCAAAATTTCATACGATTGAAGACATTTCAGTTTTAAACACAGGATTGGTAGAGTATGATCATGGATATGCTAGAGAAAGTCAAGAATTTCCTGGATATCTCGAATTTTATCATGTTGGATTAGAATGCTATTGTGATGAAGGGACGTGGCTAGCATATGGATTATATAAGGATGCAAATTGGGGAAACACTGGTAGCATGCCTTTAGGAACCCTAAAATTTGACATTGAACAATGGTCATGGTTAAAAAGAACAGAAAAAGGATTTCTATTTATTAATCCTTTAGACTAGAAATATATCACGGGTAACAAGGAGTTGACAAAATAAAATGAATAAGATTAAAAGCTTTATATCTAGCAACAAGATTACGGTTATTATTCTTGCAGTTGTTCTAGTTGCTGTTATCACAAGCGTAGTTATTTATTTTTCTGTAAAGCCAATCAAGCCTCCAGCAAATGACTTCATTCCTACAGGGACACAAGCAAGTAGCAAAGAGTTAGAGGAAGTGTCAAACTTTACCGTTCCTATTGAAGCTGATACTTTAGTAGATAAAATTGCTCTAAGTTCACCATCAAGCGTTGCGTCGGTTGCTGCCCCTTCAAAAGAACCCAATATCAAGGTTGACGGTAACCCATCTAGTAAAGCTACAAGCAGTAAACCAGCAATTAAAGTTGATGGGAACACTTCTAACAAGCCTGTAAGTTCTAAGCCTACAGTTAGCAAGCCAACACCTCCTCCAGCATCCTCGCAACCGTCAGTAGAGCCATTACCACCTCCAGTAACTGAACCTGTAGAGCCTCCATACAATCCCGATGGTCCTCAACATGGCGATACAAGAATGAGCGAATATACAGGGCAAATAGTTTACTATCATATAGGTGTTGATGCATATATTGATGAAGAAGATTGGAAATTTTATAAATTTGATAAACATCCTGAGGCTACTGAAAATATAATTGTTTCAGATAAAATGAAATATTTAGTTGATGGTGATTTAGTACCAAATGAAGGTGTTTGGTGCGCAAAATGTAAAGTGTTCGTTGGTGAAGCAGGTTGGAATGATGGTAGACATTATAAGGTACTGCATATGTCTGCATATGACGCAGAAAACCTAACTGCTTTTGCAGACCATGCAAACTATCTCGAAGCACAAATTAGAATGATTATTCAAAATGGCGGAGGCATTATTAACGAATATAATAATGCTGAGGAGTTTGTAAATGAAGTATAAAAATGCGCAGGATATTTTACCCGATAGTCTGTTGCGTGAACTTCAAACGTATGTATCGGGAGAAACCCTGTACATACCCAACGTAAAATTAAAAAAGCAGTGGGGTGAAGCATCTGGTTCACGCAGCTATTACAAGCAACGCAATGAAAAAATTAGGCAAAAACATTTTAACGGATCTTCTCTTGATGATTTAGCCGATGAGTTTAATCTTTCTTTAGATTCTATCCGAAAAATTATTTACTCCACCAAATGAGCATACCCCCGTAAAACCCACAATAAAATAAACGTAATTAAGGATTGAATTCTATTATAGAATTCAATCCTTTTGCATTTAGTAACCGCATTTGTAATTTAATATTAAATAGCAGATTGTGTTTTAAACACAATCTGCTATATTTTTTTGAAAGGAGGATTTTGTATGAAATTTATAAAATTGCCGAACAAGATATTTTCACTAAACCTATCTCCAATTGATATCTTGGTATTTGCAGGTCTTAAACATCTTGATAGGAATAATGATAATCATGTTATCGCTAGAGCTGAAGATATTGCATCCGTTTGTAACCTACACCGCAATAGCGTTGCCAAAGCGATTAAGAGCCTAGAAGCTAGTAAGATAATACACAAGGTAAGCAGATACTCAGATAAGGGATACAGGGTAGCTAACAGCTACTATCTTGCTGGTGTAAGTAGGAAATACTTCATGTTGCCATCAAATATCTTTACTTATAACCTTGCACCGTCTGCATTTGTAGTGTTTTGTTATATGATCCGTTGTGCAAATAAATCAAAAAGGTCATTTCCAAGTCTGAAGAAAATTACTGCACACGCTAACATTTGTGTTGACACAACAATAGCTGCAATCAAGGTGTTAGTATCAAATGGGCTGTTGAGTAAACAGCACTATATCACCCTTGAGAGGGACTATGGGTGCAATAACTACACGCTTGCCACTTATGTGTATTATAGAATAAAAGGTTACATAAAAAAGAAAGTTGCACGCCTATTTACAGTAGAGCGTACAACAAGACATTTAATTTATGATTTGATTCTACAACTAAAGCACAACTATGTCAATGGGAGATTTTATATTTTTTTTGTATCGAAACGAAAGCTTTTTTTATTCTATTTAGGGGTACTCGAAAAAATGTGCAACTTATATTAACTAACAGAAGTACGTCACTATACAGAAAGAATAATATTATATGGTTAAATACAGTTATATTTTAAACTCATAGTAATATAATTCTCTATTTGTTATAATATCATGTGGAAGATTATAGAAATTAAATAGACAGGGGATTATTATGAATATTTTAGAGATGGAAAATGGTGATTTGCAACGACTAGTGTTTGCATTAACCCAGGAGAACGCTATCTTAAAATTTAAAATAAACCAATTTACAGTTAGTCAAGTGAATTTTGGAGATTACATCTGTGAGTGGTTAGAAAAACATAGATATAAGTGGCAGGAAACTACATATAAGGGTTATCACCGAGTAATTCATAACCATATTGCACCGTATTTCCGTGAAAAAAAGATAACACTACAGAGCCTAAAGCCATCAGTTATTGAGGAGTATTATAACTTTAAAACACAAGAAGGACTTGGTGGAAATACAATTAAAAGACATCATGCCAATATTCGCAAGTGTTTAAAGGCTGCGGAAAAGGATGAAATTATAAATAAAAATCCTGCATTACTTGCAGACTTGCCATTGCAAAGCCAAACCACAATTGATTATTATAACAAGGGTGCATTGCTCATTCTGCTTAAGGCAACACGTTCAACAAATTTGTATCCATTAATTTTGCTTGCTATATTGGGACTGCGAAGAAGTGAGATTTTGGGCGTGCGTTGGAGCAGGATAAATTGTGAAGCTGCAACACTAACTGTTGCAGCAAAGGTTGTACCTCTTAATGGGCAAAGTG
>JBAQWI010000322.1:0-1511 GCA_049298835.1 Oscillospiraceae bacterium | reverse complement strand
GTATAATCTTTGTTGGTATTGTTTTCATTCTGTATTTCGATCATTTGATTTATTCTGCTTTTAAAATTTTCAGCCAATAGCTGGTTGCATTCCGGAACGATTACCGCATATTCGTCACCACCTATTCGGGCAACGATATCCGTTTCTCGAAAGCACTTTTTAAGTGCGTTGGCAGCCATACATATAAGATTGTCACCTTCTATATGTCCAAAGGTATCGTTAACGTATTTCAATCCATCGATATCACAGACAAAAATCGCCACCGAAAATGAAGTAGCGTGTTCTTCAAGAGCCTTGTTAAAATAGGCGCGATTGTACAAGCCTGTCAAAGTATCGTGATAGCTTATAAAGGTAATATCTTCTTTTGATTTGGCCAATGCTTCATATTTTTTTGCGTTAGAGATTGCCAGTGCACCAATTCGAGAAATGCTAATCGCAAAATTGATGTATTTCTCTATATACTGGGGGAACATGAAATCACCCACGATCAAAACACCATAAATATCAGATTGACGACTTATTTTAATCATTATTTCATGTTGATCTGCTGACATGGAATAGTCTTTTTCAGAACTTAAAAACTCATCTTCAACCTCTTTCGTGAAATATGTATCTTCAGAAGCATCCACATATCTGCAGGTTTGCGCACCAAAAACGACAGTGAATACTTCCAGGAGCTTATTAATAATCTCCCTTTGGTTGGCTGAGGTTGCGATTCTTTCTATTATATTAAAAATAGCCGAATATTCAGCGCTTTCTTTTCTTAATTCAGTGATGGTATTTTTATAATCGATACCCTTTTTATCTAATCGCCATTCATATACGATGCTTCTTAAATAAACTTTTATATTTTCTAATTCAAAGGGAATAACGGTATAGGGAAGGCCGAGATATTCAGCCAATTTATCTAGCTTCATGACTGCTTCTGGTTCAATTCCTGAATCCATAAAAACCAGTTCTGTGCAAAACTCGCCATAAAATTTCTTAGCCGTTTCTCGATCAAAACCATTATTACTAATATTTTCTTCCCAGTTGTTCAACCAACCCAGACTAATGACATAACCGCCTTTATCAAGGACATATTGGATCAAGCTCTCATTTGCCATATTTTTATAACAGTAATTGGATGTGTTTATCTTATAGGCAGCGCCCTGCACCGAACTTAATTTCAATACATTGCAAAGCCTACCGCAAATAATTAATCGGTCGCTATCGGGGGAATCATCCCCACTGAAAATTTCCTTTAAATTCTTACGTTTTACGCTACTAACGCAGGTACACGGAAATGTTCGAAGGATTACATCATCATATTTTTCAGTCTCGATAATTCGTTTATATTCAGGTGCAAAGTTTTCGCAAACGTATATATTAAGATTATTCATATTTAACCACCCCTTGCAAAGGATAATTGCCCCATCGTCTGACTGATTCAGAGATGCCAAGAAGTACATCTTCGGGCACTTGCCACGGTATTTCGCCATGATTATCCGCTATAATCAAGCCACCATTGG
>JBAQWI010000321.1:0-1594 GCA_049298835.1 Oscillospiraceae bacterium | reverse complement strand
ATTTGATTAATAATGGCGCTATAAGCAAATGAAGAAAGCATTCTCGCATACTTTTGAGTCCCTTTAATCTCACCCTTTTTTTTCTGAAAATCTAACTTTTCTAGAATAAGAGGTTTTTGGGAAGAAGATGCCCACTGAACCAGCTCTGATGCAACATCTCCTATAAGAGCTTTAGTTTGATCTGAACTTTTTCCATAAGTATTTAGGGGTATAATTTTGCTTTTTATGGGATTTCCGTATCTATCGGTTTCAACGGCTGCAAGATGATCCGCATTGATGTCTATTCCTATAGAACCTAATCGCTTATTTGTCACCCATTGAGGTTCCTTTAAGCTAGTGCTCACATATAAAATCCAGCCTTTTTCATCTTTCTTAAATCGATAGCTAATAGCTTGCCCACATTCTTTGTACTGTGGATCACGCGCCTTTAATAGGGCATTTCTCTCCTGGCAATTCATTAAACTCGCCACAATAACAGAGTGTCCATACTTAAATTTGACCGAGTCTATTTCTAAGTATTTTCCATACTGACTCAGTGCATTTGGCAATCTAAGGCGGAGATTTAAGCTATCTTCTTTTATCGTTGCTGTGCAGGATTGATTACCGGCAGTTTCATCCTTAGAACCCATTAAAAAAAACGATTGGTTCCTTTTTTCCTGCCATTTACAACGCCATTCTTGCTGGTTTTTAAATCCATTGGCCTCAAGGTTAAACTGAGCTTGAAATAACTTTTTAGAACCAAAGCAGAGTCGAATTTTCCCCGCCTTTTGATCGGCTTCCCATTTACTCAGTTTATGCTGAAGATGAAATAGACGACGTTTTTTCTGATGAAGACTTCTAGCGTTGGAATTTTGCTTTTTTAATTTCTGAATGGTTTTTTCTAGTTCGCTAATTCGATTTTTAATTTCTGAAATTTGCTTCGATCGAAGCTCTTTAATAGAAGCTATTTTTCCTTCTATCTGGACACGACACGCATTAAATTGCCTGGCCGTTATCCCAAATCTAGTAAGAAAAGTGGATTTAAGGTCGCTCGGGTCTTTTCCCGACGCCATTTTTGCAAAGAGAGTTCTTTCGACTCTGCTCATATACTGAGCATCCGCGTCTAAAATAGCCTCCCCATCCTTAGTAAGATGCAATCGTGTTTGAAAAGTAAAAGTGGGGAGCTCAGATTTCATTGACAGCTTCTTTCAAAACATCTAATAATTTCTTATTATCTTTTTTGCTTAAGACCCGATTATAGGCTATTGTGATATCATTTTCAATATTTTTTATACCAAAAAGAGTGTCGATATCATAATATCGAGTTGTGCCAGTTTTTTTTGAGTAGGACGCAATTTTTCTTGCGTTTTCCAATGCCGCAATATTTGAACGGAAACCCCAAGGACTTCTGTTACTTTTTCAATCTTAAGTAATCTATTCATATGAGTAGATATGATCAGATATGTATAGATTATTGCGAGCTGTTACGAACCCTGTTTTAATTTTACAAAATAACATGACTTGTCAACAGCTTGTGCTTTATATACTGACGCATTCATATCCGCTCCCAAAGGCAAGAATGTAAGCGTAGTCACTTCAATGCCATAATCAGGGA
>JBAQWI010000320.1:0-1922 GCA_049298835.1 Oscillospiraceae bacterium | reverse complement strand
GAATAATGTCAACTACTTTTTGAAACTGGAAGCCCTACCAAAAACATTCGCTGTCTTGACAGCTGAATAATCTGCCTAAAAAGGTAGTCAGAAAGGTAATCCAAACAAAAAATAACCCTTAGAACGTTGAAGGAACATTATCCTATCAACAACGCTAAGAGCTATTCTTGTATTTTTATGGAAATGAGAGTATTTGCGTTTTGGAGTGTCTCATTTTTGGAGGGGGTTTTATTTTTGTGAAATTATAGTGTTAAGAATTAGTAACCTAATCTTCCCACCCACATAACGTGTATCCCTGTGCTTGAGCATCAGATAATGTCATACTAACAATCGAATTGGCATTACTCAACCCACGGCAACTGGAATCAAAATGATATTTAGTCCCAGAATCTGGAGCAATATAAACCGTCTGACCCACAGGCTGAGCAGCTGTTGTTTGTGCGAATGTTTGTGCGGTTGCTTGTTCTGCGGCTACTCTATCGGCTTCGGCTTGAGCAGCTGCTGCTTGCTCTGCAGCAATTCTATCAGCTTCGGCTTGGGCGGCGGCTGCTTGCTCTGTAGCAATCCTATCGGCTTCAGCCTGCTCCGCTGCAACTCTATCAGCTTCGGCTTGAGCAGCCTGTTCTTCATTAGTTCTTTCTACATTGGCTAAACGTTCAGAAAAGTCCTTTTGACGAGTAACAACAACCGCTAAATAGGTTTTTGCATTCTCAATTGATTCACTAGTTAAATTTGCCTCTGCCGAAGCTATTGCTTCCTCCGCTAATTTTATGTTTTCTTCTTCACTAATTACTTTATCCTCAACAGCCTTCAATTTATTTTGAAGTACTTTTGAAGGCTGATCTACTTTATCAACGGCTTTTTTGGCAGTCTCAAAATTAGATCTAGACGGCCATACATCAGCAACAGTAATCGCGGCAGTGGCACTTTTCACTATTTTTTCTTGATTAGATTCTGCTTTCGCCTTTTCTTCTGCTGCAAGCTCTTTCTGCGTCTTTTCCTTTGTAGGAGTAGACTCTACTAATGCTTGCTTCACCGTCGATTCTGAAGCGGTGTTTTCTCCTCCAGATGTCATTAATGCAAAGGTCCCAAATAAACTGATGACAGTACCAACAATGGCCAGTTTCATTTTTTTAGGATTGGGTGTCTTTTTCATGTAATGCCAGATGCCATATCCGAAAAGTACTAAAAGCACTGGGGAAATTAGCTGAAAAATAGCAATAACAAAGACGGAAGCAAGTAATACGCCAAATAGTTTCATAATCCTCTTCATTTTCATTACTCCTTTATTAAGAACTCATAACAAATACATTACCGTTATAATCATAGTTTAATATTAGTATATATAAATAGCAATTATACTAAGGAAAATTTTTATCTTCGATGTTAAGATATAAACAGTAATTGAAAGGGGGATAGCCATATGTCAAGAAATGATGGTAATAATCCATTTTTCGATCTATTAGGGATGTTACTTATTCCGGCCATTGTTTTTTCCATTGTAATGAGCGTTGATTCACCAAATGCGAAAATGGAAAAACAAGTGAATCAAACATACGAAATATCAAGCATCGCCGATGAAACAGAGAAAATAATTTTAGAAGAATCCACAATCAAACTAGATTCAGATATAGAAGTTGAATCAATAGAAGATTTGGGTTCGGAGGCTTCTTTAGATTCAGACATCCAAAATGCCACTGCTGTTGAAGCAACAGTGGTTACATCAGAAGAATCATATTCTGCTATCTTAACAGCAGCAGACGTTCCTCTGTACACGGGGGAAGATGAAGCAATCCTTAACAACGGGAAAAGCACATTTACAACAGCTGAATTAAAATATCAAGGTGTAGGTTGGGCTATATATGGTGATTTAGATGATTGGAATCGTGTGACAACTATGGATGCAATGGTAACACCTAACA
>JBAQWI010000319.1:0-2977 GCA_049298835.1 Oscillospiraceae bacterium | reverse complement strand
TTTCGAACATATTCCTCCTTGACCATCTCGGGAATCTCACTTGAAAAAATTTCCATATTTATATTATCATAAAATCGCAAATCTTTTTCTTGCGTCCTCAAGCAGGCTTGCAACGCCTTGGCGGCTTTAAGATAGGCGCTATGGATAAAGGTGTAGTTGCTAGCCTTACTATCAATTCCAATCGCTAGGGTAACATCATTTCTCTGCTCCACTTCCTTTTTCATACGATTGGCAAGCTGTCGCATTCCCTTATCATTGGTTGTGCTAACTGCACAGATTATATTTGCGGTAGATTTAAACATGATGTTATTCTTATCTTCAGACAATATATGGCTGATAATCTTGCTAGAACTGTCGAAACCTTTTTGGGTTGCCATTATGTCAGATTCATCATTGGTGATTGCAGTCATCATAATGATTCGACGTTCTATTGTGATATCCACGCCTAGTGACAAACCTCTTGCAGCAAGTGCAGGATTAATGTTTTTCATATCAACACATATCCACTCTTCAATAAAGCGATTGCGAATATTATCGTCAAGCTCCTTTTGCTCACGATAGGAATGGTCACGCAATAAAATCTCAGTCATTTTCTTAATGATTTGTCCATACTTTACCACCTGTTGATAAGGGCCTGTAACTCCAACAACACCAATAATTTCATCATTTAATACAACAGGAAGGTTGATTCCTGACTTTGCACCGATATATTCATTGTCCCCTTGTATAATAAGCTCATCCAACCGTTCATCAATGAGTTTCTTAGCTGCTTCATGGAAAGTACCTATTCTTGGAGTATCGGTGCTTGCAATGATAATTCCATCAGCATTCATCATATTTACGCCCTCACCAATTACCCCGCTGATTTCCTTTACAATCTGTTCTGCATTACGTTTTGAGATATGCACTAAATCAACCCCTTGTTTACCTTATTTTTTTTATTATAGCACATATTTTTTGTTTAACAACGTTATTATCTGTATAATATCGTTTATATTCCCAATATTAGGAAACTAATATTGACTATCTATATTTCCCTTGTGGCAAATTCAATTGTCATATTTTAATCTATTATAATGTAATGATAAATTTTTGTAATTACACATATAAAAAAATTTAAGTTTTTTTGAAAAAAGATGTTGACAAATAGCACATAGCTTGCTATAATAAGTAAGTTGCTTGCGGTCGTGGCGGAATTGGCAGACGCGCTAGATTTAGGCTCTAGTATTGAGAGATGTGAGTGTTCAAGTCACTTCGACCGCACCAGACACCCTGTGATAGCCTTAAATAGGGGCAAAAAACCTACTCGAAAGAGTAGGTTTTTTTGTTTTATTTGTTGGAGTTGTGTGTTTTTTGAAATCTTGTAAACACATATTCTTTTGCAGAAAAACTCCCTATAAATTCGGGAATTTTATTTATCTCAGGCAAAAGTATACTTCCAAGTGTTACATTTGCTTCTCTGCCAAAAGCACTATATTTAAATCTGTTATGTTCAATACATCTGCAATAAAACAATAATGATAAATGGCTACATCAAGTGCTATAATATCACATTATATAACTTTAAAATTTAAGTAACAATTAAGTTTTCTCATGATCCTGTAGATTTATAATGTCTTAATCCAATCCGCCAAATTGCATAACAAGGAATAATAAATAATATTCCGACTAAAGGAAAAAGCATATATAAAACATTATCACTACGTCCAATTAAATATAGAAACGGATAATATTGAAACAAAGCAAGTGGAACAACATAAGTGAAAAACTTTAATACTCCACTTCCATAAATGGATAGAGGATAACGACCGAACTCCCGTCCTCCATCAGTGAAAATATTCATAAATTCAAGTCCTTCGGTTGTAAAAAAACATAGCGCAGCATAAATGATAAACAACCCAGAAAAAATAACAATTCCTGAAATTATCATTAGTAATACTGTTATGATTTTAGTAGCAGTCCAGTCAACACCGCTTGTTGGAATAGCATAGGCAAATATGATAATTGCTTGAATAAGCCGTCCTATGCGTGATAGTTCCATCTTTGAAGCTAGAATCTGAAATATCTCATTTCGAGGTCTTACCATAATTCGGTCAAACTCACCATTACCAATCATTGATGAAAAGGTATCAAACCCACGAGCAAAACATTCAGCAAGGGAAAAAGCCATAAGGACAACAGCGAAGCAAAGAAGCACTTCTGAAAATTCAAATCCGTCTACTTGACTAAACCTTTCAAACATAAAATAAATTCCAAGAAATGCAGAGAAAGAGGTTAGAAATTGTCCTATAACTGTCAAACAGAACGATGTTTTATATTGCATCTGACTCTTTAAGTGTATTGTGAAATATTTAAAATACAGTCTCATCTTAACCTCCTTGAACAACAATTCGTTTAAGTGCTTTTTCCATCCAGATCTTGCCGACAATCAAAAGGGTTACAAGCCAAAATACCTGCAAGATAATTCCAAACAAAACATCACTACCTGCGATATTTCCGCTATATATTCTAAATGGTAAGTTTTGCATAGAAGCAAACGGTGTTAGTTCAAGAATGCGCCTAACATTGTCTGGTAAAAAAGGCAAGGGAATAATCGCCCCCGAAAGAAACTCTGTAAGCGACAATGCAACAATTCTCACTCCAAGAGGGGAAAGCGTGTAAAACGTTGCAATATATATCAGCATACAAAATGCAATAACCGTTAAAAAACCGAGCAACATTGTAATAAGGAACATTATAAAGCTCAAAATATTCGGCGGAAATGAAAGTCCATATGGCTGCGGTAAAAATATTGCCACAAATAAAATTGGGAAGCATCGCAACACAGCTTTTGAAAGGCGCAATGCCATATTTTTTATAAACCACATATTATATAAATCCATTGGTCGCGAAAGCTCATATGCAACATTTCCGCTTGTTATTGATGAAAAAATATCGCCATCCAAAAACCAAGTCATAAACAGTGCAAGGAAAGCTT